>JBDLJM010000138.1 GCA_039714315.1 Bacteroidota bacterium
GACCGAATTATTTAGAATCAGCGAAGCTAAACGCAGTGAAGTGGAGAAACCTTTAGGTTCGACGAAGTCAATTCGAAGATTGTGAGATGGAGGGAAATGGAAACAGCAACCAGTAACCAGTAACCAGTAACCAGTAACCAGCAACCAGTAACCAGTAACCAGCAACCAGCAACCCCAAACACTTTATCAAAGTCTAAAGTTTAAAGTTTTAATCTTGTTTATTGATTTACTACATTTGTCCGAATAGTTTAAGAAAATATGGCTGGAAATACATTTGGACGAATATTGAAAGTAAGTACTTTCGGAGAGTCACACGGAGTAGCGCTTGGTGGTGTTCTTGACGGAGTACCTGCGGGAATAGAAATAAACTTTGATGCGATTAATATTGATTTGCAAAGAAGGAAACCCGGACAATCAAAAATTACTACTCAAAGAAAGGAAGATGATGAAGTAGAGTTCTTATCAGGGATCTTTGAAGGAAAAACCACCGGAACGTCAATAGGATTTATTATCAAGAATAAAAACCAGCGTTCGGGTGATTATGGGGATATAGCAAAGGCTTATCGTCCATCGCATGCTGACTATACTTATGATCAAAAATATGGATTTCGCGATTATAGGGGAGGAGGTCGTTCTTCGGCGAGAGAAACTGCAATTAGAGTAGTGGCAGGAGCAATAGCAAAACAAATAATTCCCGAAATATCTGTTAAGGCATATGTTTCGGGTGTTGGAGAAATTAAGCTTGAAACACCATACAATGAGGTGAACTTTGCAGAAGTAGAGAATAACATAGTTCGTTGTCCTGATACCAATACTGCAAAAAGGATGGAAGATCTGATTAGTGAGGTAAAAAAAGACGGCGATACAATTGGGGGAGTGGTCAGCTGTGTAATTGATGGAGTACCTGCCGGTTTGGGAGAACCTGTATTCGACAGGTTACAGGCAGAACTGGCTAAGGCAATGTTTTCTATAAATGCTGTTAAAGGCTTTGAATACGGAAGTGGTTTTGAAGGAAGTAAATTACGCGGATCTCAACACAACGACCTTTTCAATGCTGACGGGAGTACAAAAACGAACCGTTCGGGAGGAATCCAGGGAGGTATTTCCAATGGAGAGCAGATATATTTTAACGTAGCATTTAAGCCCGTTGCTACTTTACTGATGCCACAAATTACCATCGATCAAAATTTTAAAGAAGTAGAGCTTAATCCGAAAGGACGTCATGATCCATGTGTAGTTCCGAGGGCTGTACCAATAGTTGAAGCGATGGCCGCATTGGTATTGGCCGATTACTATCTTATAAATAAAACCCGAAGAGTAATATAATATGAAGAAGAAATTAGATCTGCACTGGCAAATAGTTATCGGTTTATTGCTTGGTGTTATTTGGGCATTGTTTTCGAGCTATTTTGGATTATCTGAATTTACTATGAATTGGATAGATCCGTTTGGGGAGATATTTATAAATCTTCTTAAGTTAATTGCAGTCCCGTTAGTTCTATTTTCTATAATTGGAGGGGTTGCCGGTATAGGTGATGCAGAGAAGCTTGGACGAATGGGCTTTAAAACATTGCTTTTATACTTAAGTACAACTGTGTTGGCAATAACTCTTGGTCTTGGATTGGTTAATACTATTAAGCCCGGTAAATTAATAAAGGAGGAATCGCGTGTTGAGAATAGAATAGTATATGAATTATGGGCAAAAAGTTCGGGTATAGAGATAGTCGATAAAGAGTGTCTTACCTGTGATAGTGACAATAGTGAATTAGTTTCTGAAATAGCAAAAAGGAATGGGACAGAGATTGTTTCTACAGAAGTCGAGAATAAAATAAAATTGGCCAGGGCTACTAAAGAGGCAGGGCCGTTACAATTTTTAATTGATATGGTGCCATCAAATATATTTGTTTCTTTGAACGATAACGCTTTGATGTTACAGATAATTTTCTTTGCACTATTTTTCGGCATTAGTCTTTTGATGATACCCAAACACTCTTCTTACCACGTTATTCAGTTGATAAATGGAATAAACGATGTATTTATAAAAATGGTAGAGCTGATTATGTTGGCTGCTCCTTATTTTGTTTTCGCATTGATGGCAGGTATTGTTTCTAAAATGGCAGGTGATAATCCTGCAAAGGTTATAGAAATTTTTAAGGGATTAAGTTGGTATTTTGTGGTTGTAATGATCGGTTTGTTGCTTATGGCCTTTGGAGTATATCCTCTAATACTGAAATTATTCACGGGTCGCAGCTTTTCGTATAAGGATTTCTTTTCGGGGATTAGTGAGGCGCAAGCATTAGCCTTTTCTACAAGTTCAAGTGCCGCCACTTTACCGGTAACGATGGAATGTGTAGAGGAAAACCTCGGAGTAGATAAACGTGTAACAAGTTTTGTTTTACCTATAGGAGCTACTGTTAATATGGATGGAACCAGCCTTTATCAGGCCATTGCTGTAATTTTCCTGGCACATATTCATAATATTGATCTTGACATTTCTCATCAGGTTATTATCGTACTTACAGCTACTTTAGCTTCGATAGGTTCAGCGGCAATCCCCGGAGCAGGCTTGGTTATGTTGATGATTGTATTGCAAACTGTAGGTCTGAACCCTGCCTGGATTGCAATTATACTGCCTGTCGACAGATTGTTGGATATGCTTAGAACAGTTGTAAATGTTACTGGAGATGCAACGGTTTCTACCATAATTGCGAAGACAGAAGAATTGGATAAATAGTATTATCGAAATAAAGAACTTAAATCAAGTCCCGGTAAGGCAATAAACAGAAAAATCTCATCAGATAAATTTATATTCGATGAGATTTTTCCGTAACTATACACGTTATGTTACTACGGAACTTAACAGGATTTAGATATCCAAAAAAAGTTCAGGTCACTTATTAATATTGATATTCAGCTTGTCAACAGATATACTCTGATGGGTTGATAGCTTGATCAAAAAAGTAGTTTCACTGTCATGTACTTCAAGAGCTTTGATTAACTCATTTCTGTGATTCCTGAATTCAATCACATCACTACTATCGTATCCGTCAGGATACTGTGAGTGAAACAGCTTTTTTATTTTTCCACTCATTTTTTTAAAATCAACAATTATCCTTTTCATATATCAGTATTGCTTTTAGCCTTTATTTTTTGCACAGGCTTTTGGCAATATGCATCTATTACAGGCTCTTTGTTATTGTACTATCCTCTACTGGGAGGATTGGGTTGTTTTTATCCAAAATGATCATCCCATTACTATTATCAGCCTAAAGATATATTACTTTTTTTATTAAAAAAAGAATTTTAACATATTGGTATTCAAGCGTGTGGCGGGTATGTTTTAACCGTTTGAAATGTCCCCTGTCGGCAATAATTCGCCATGAGTGAACTATTGTTATTTTTTTACCGCTGAGTACCGCTAAGTTGTGCGCAAAGTATAGTTTACAGGATAATTTAGGTCATAACCCGTTTATAACTCTTTTAATACCAACTGTAAGACTCTTAATATTGAAATTTATGGTTTTATACCAATCACAAATCCAAATGACATAAAATCTTTTCGTCTTTTCCGATTCTACTTCTTTAAAAAAATGCTCACGTAGCTATGGCTATGCTTAATTTTTGTAAATTATTCACGAATAATAATTGTAAAGGTGTTCATGAATCGCTTCGCTTATTTGTATAATCGAAAAATACTTCAACCTAAATACATCATTTAGAAATGTAATTGGTATTACCATTATTTATACGATACCTAAACTATTTAAAATTAAGAAAATACACCTTTAATTTAGGGGGGAATGGTGAAAAGGTTATTGTTTTGTATGGATTATAAATCATTAGTGTTTATAGAAATTTACGTTGCGAAACTTCGCGCATTACTTTGCGTAACATTGCGGTTGAATTAGGACATAATATACAATGATATCAATATTTGTTATGAATAAGTTATTGAAATTGATAAAAAATATCTTGCCTAATTTTGTGATTTTGAACTTGGGTGGCTCTGTGCGGAAAACAGGTGGGTTTAATTAAATTTTTACCTGAAGTTTCAGGTTCCAAAATCTACCTGTTAACTTGTTTGGTACAGCGTACATGCCTTTCGAATATACATCTCTAACCCAGGAATACGAAATTGTATTTTTGATATCTGCTACATTAAGTATTTCCAGCGAAAGGCTCGCATATTTTACTTTTGGGAACAAGGACGATGTAATACCATGATCGTGATCGGAAATAACTTTTGTAAAACCAATATCCAATCTTTTATAGTCCGGTAACTTAATTTGATATTTGTACGGGTCTCCATAACTTGGGCCACCTCCCGGCAGTCCGGTACTGTACACAAGGTTTAAATTAACTTTGAAAGTTGGGAATTTTGGCATGTAATCCTGAAAAAACATCGCAAATTTAAATCTTTGATCAGTAGGAAGTGGTATTGCCCCTTGTTCGTCAATATTTTGTTGAGCTTTCATCAAACCAACCGACATCCATGATTCTACACCCGGTACAAACTCTCCATTCACTCTAAAGTCTGCTCCGGCCACATAACCTTTACCGTTATTGTTCCCAAAGTATCTTAGTCTCACATTGTCAACAATGTAAGGGTTGAGGTTTAGCATGTACTTGTAATAAAGTTCGCTTGTCCATTTAAAAGGTCTGTTCCACGCTTTGAACTCGTAGTTCGCTCCAATTACAAAGTGCCAACTGTCCTGCGATTTCACATCTTTATTTAGGCTGCCGTCCATTGTTCTTAACTCTCTGTAAAATGGCGCCTGTGAATACTTCCCTACTGAAACCCAATACAGGATATCCGGTTTGTTGAGATTTTGGAAATTAATTATTCCCCGGGGGCTAACACTCGTTTGCCCGTTAACATCCCAGTAATTAGCTCTTAACCCGATATTGTAGGATATTGCGAGATCATTAAATTCAAAATTTTGTTCAAATTGAGAATATAATTCAACCCTGTTTGAGCTTAGCGAATTTTTTGCTGAAGCCCCCTGATATATATCCAAAGGTAAATCATATGATTTATATGGTTCAATATTATTATGAGGTAATGAAAAGCCTGCTGAATCAACGTATTCCCATTCGTTTAAGCGGTCGTGTATACTTTCATTGCTGTATCTGAATCCCCATTCGAGTTTTTTGTCTTCATCAATAATGTGCTTCGAATTTGCTCCTGCATTAATAACCAGGGCATCAAATTCATTTCGCGCATGCTCTAATTGCGAACCTATCCCCATAGTAAATAATGGGTTTCCAAAATCGTCATCTCCTAAATTACTGTTTAGCTCGCTGAGACGGTATTGACCTAATATATCGTAAAATTCATTTTCACGCGACCGGAAAGAGGAGACATAGAAATTAGTAACTGTTTTTTCATTAAAAATGTATTCGGCATTTGCGTTCAGCGACCAGGTAAAGTAATTGTCCTGTTCGTTACCCTCATAAAATACAACTAACTGCAAAGGTTTGTTTATTGTTCCAAAGTTAGTTACTCTGCTTACCGGAGAGTAATTGTATTCGTTTAGCGACAGGTTTGCCAGTAAGCTCAGCTTAAACTTATTGTTAGGTTTGAAGTAAACCACAGATTGAAGGTCGGTATACACAGGTTTGAAGTTGGCTTCAGTGTCCTGGGTTTTAGTAATTAAACTAATGTTTTTGTATCTGATACCGGTCATGGAACTCCACTTGTTGTTTTTTGAAACTAAGTCTACAGTAGCTCCGGCACCCAGTAAACTTACTTCAAACATAGACTGGAATTTATCCGGCTCTCGATACTGAATATTTAATACCGATGACATTTTATCACCGTATTTCGATTCGAAGCCTCCGGCGTAGAAATCAATGTTTTTTACCATCTGAGAGTTTGCAAAGCTCAATCCTTCCTGTTGCCCCGATCGTATTAAAAATGGCCGATATACTTCCATCCCGTTTACATAGATGAGGTTTTCGTCGAAATTACCTCCACGAACCATGTATTGCGAACTGAGTTCGTTATTAGATGTTACCCCGGGAAGTGATTTTAGCAACGAAGTAATTCCATCACCGGGAGTAGAAATAACAGAGACTTCCTCGGCTTTAATCTTACTGAGGTTCGAAGTATTTTCCTTTTCACCATAAACTTCAACTTCGTCTATTTGATTGCTTTTCTCCTGAAGAGTTATATTTAAAAGTATTCTATGTGAGTTACGGTCTTTTAATTGTTTTATAAAATAGTTATAGCTAACGTGTGAGAAGGCTATTGTATAATCATCTCTTTTCTTTACGGTGATTTCATAATTACCCGAATTGTCTGATACTGCACCGTATTTACCAACTTGAATTGCAACCCCGTCAATCCCTTTATTTTTACTGTTTACAATTTTTCCATATATCAGTACTTCCTGACCAAATGTTATTGACAAGGGAATTAAAAGGAATATAGTAAGAATTAGGTTTTTCAAGTTTGATTTCTTTATCTGTAAAATGATACTTCGTACTTATTCAAGTTTCCAACATTGTCGGTTACTTCGAGTGTAAAAGTATGTTTTTTACCGTTTAAATCAATATCTGAGAAATCATATTTTAATAAATTCTTTTTACCATCGTATTCCATCAATATCCATTCACCGTCAATAAATCCGTTAAATGATTTAATTCCTGACAGATTATCCTTGATTTTTACTTTCAGGAAATTATCCTTCGACATCCATTTACCATCGTAGATGTTCACTCCTTTTATCTCCGGAGCCTTTGTGTCATAGGTAATTGTGAATTTGCCAAACGATCTGGTTTTGGTTTTGATGTATCCGTCTTTAAATTTTCCTCCCAAAGAAATAGTTCCTCCTCTTTTTGTCACTTTGGCAATCAGCATTTTCTCAGTTAAACTATCGTTAGCTTTTATTTCAAGTGAGTAGCTTTTGTGCAATGGAATATCTTCCCGTCCAATATAATGTGATCCGTTCTTGTAGTTGTAATCGAAGTTGAAGTTGTTGTAAAGGGCGCCTTTAGGAACATTAACTCTAATGGAGTCTGATTCAAAAATATTGTTTTTTGTGTAATCAAATACAAGTTTATTTACATTTGGCTTTTCAGTTTTAACCTTGGCTTTAGTACCGTTAAGTTTGAGGTTTACAACAGATTTATTGCCGTGATAATCCTCTACCATCAACTTTAGCGAGTATTTTTTTCCTTCTTCAATTTTAATAAAACCATTATTGATGTTATTTGAATAAATTGATAGTTTATTTCCGGGTAATAAAAATAATTTTTGAATTCTTCTCCTGTTTTCAGAGTAGTACTTATAATCTATCATGGAATTAATGTATCGTTGCTCTGAAAAAACCAGGGAATTCATTGTGTAATCAAAATACAGCTCATCATCTACAAAAAGTTTTACCCCATAAACTCCATTTTTATTATTTGCATAATTTAACCTGTCATATGAATCAACACCAAGTCCAACCCAACCTGCAGAAACAGTTATCTCATTACTAAAGAATTCCTTCTTATTAGCATCAAAGCTAAGGTTCACTTTATTCAACGATTCATCGTAGCCTTCCATATTGTCGAAATCATAAATGAAGACATTGTTGATTTTAGGAGGTCTTGTATCTTTGATGTTATAATCATAATTAAATGGATTTTGCGGCATTTGCGTTTTAGAATCTCTTATTTCGAAATGCAAATGCGGCCCGCCGGAACTTCCGCTGTTACCTGATTTACCGATAGTATCATTCTTCTTAACGTCTAAATCACCTTTTTTCAGGAATAAGTTAATCGCATAACTTTTTTTATCGTATTGCTTATTCTTTACAAATTTTTCTATTTCAGGAGAGAATTTTTGAAGATGCGCGTATACAGAAGTCAGACCATTAGGATGGGTAACATAAATTGCTTTTCCATAACCCCATGGCGAAACACTAATTCTGCTTATATATCCGTCGCTAATCGATTTTACAGGAAAACCAATGATCCCTTTAGTTTTAATATCAATTCCCGAGTGGAAGTGGTTGCTTCTGAGTTCTCCAAAAGTTCCGGATAAAATTAATGGAATATCCAGTGGAGGAACTAAATCGTATTTTTTTGGAGCCTGAGCCCATGAAACATTGTTTACAGCCAGAATTAATAATGTAATAATTACCCTCTTCATCGTCATTCAAAATTTGGTGATATAATTTATTGGAGGGGCAAATATATTATCATTTGTTTTTAATTTAGAGTTAATTGAAAAATGTTATTAACAAACTGATATAATTGTATTTGAAGATGTTCAATTCAATTTGTAGTTATACCAAATAAACATCAAAATGCCCTGTAATATCTTTCTCTTTTTAGTTTTATCTTCTTTAAAAAATAGTTTATTCACGAACTATATTATTATAGGTGTTCATGAATCTTCGATTTCGTAGCT
>JBDLJM010000139.1 GCA_039714315.1 Bacteroidota bacterium
AATTAAAGAGTTTAGAAGGCAATTTAGAAGAGTGAAAGATATTCCTTTTTTCTTGTTCAGGTTATGCAAAATTTATGCTTAATTTATTGTCCTCCCCAGAAAATAGACTTGATCCCATTCTTGGAATCATATCTCCAAAATCTAGGGTTGAAAAAATTTCAGACTTTCCTGCCTGACTGTTTAACGCCAGCAGACTGTGTCGTAATTAATTTACCATCATCTCTACCCTATCACAGTGAAGTGTAAACCTGTAGCAAATTTATAATTAGCTTGCTATATTTTTTTTAAAATTAGAAAAGAGGAATATTATTCCAATTTTGATTCAAAGTGATGTACACAAAAGTAAAAGCCACATATAAGGTATGTGGCTTTTACTGTTTAGGATTTTACTTTATCGCTACAAAGGATGAACCTACAATTAGTACAACTAATACTACGGCTGATAATAAATACATATTAATGGGATTTAGTTAATTTTTACTTTATGAAAGTAGAAAAAAGTAATATAACTCCCACTTGTATGGGTATATTTATTTACAGTTATTATACAGTCCCTAAACAGCAGTAAACTAAGGCTTTTCTCACGTTTGTCGAATTTACAAAAATCAAAAATATATCGTATTCTTATTTTTAACGTAAGAAAAAGTGTACGGAACTTGTGCCCTATTCAATATTTTCTGTGTAAAAAAGAAGTGATCTCATCCTTAAACGAAATCACCTTTATATATTACATGCAAATTAATTTACTACACCTAATTCTTTACACTACTTTCAACAATCCCATCTTTTTAAATATCATCCGAATAGTAAGCTTTTGCTAAGTCTCTGAGATTATAATTAGACGCCATTACCTGTCCATAAGCACCCACTGTACTAATCGACAACAAATCACCTCTTTTTGCCTGTGGCATTAAAGAGTCTTTTACAAAAGTATCGGACGACTCACAGACCGGTCCTACCACATCATATTTAACAAAATCAAGGTTTGAGTTAAGGTTTTCTACTTTATGAACACTTTTATAAAGCGCCGGACGAATTAAGTCAGTCATCCCCGCATCTGCTATAACAAAATTCTTTTCCATTCCGTTCTTAATATAAAGAACACGGGTAATCAAATCTCCACAGGTACCAACCAACGATCTTCCCAGTTCGAAATGGATTTGTTGACCTTCTCTTTGTTTAAGATTTTTATGAATAGCAGCAAAGTAGCCCTCAAAATCGGGAATTTTATTTTCAGGATTTTCATAATCAACTCCAAGTCCTCCTCCCAAATTAATATAAGGAAGTGATATTCCACTTTCTTCGAACCAGTCCATCAAAGAATTTACTTTAATTGCCAGTTCTTCAAACACTGTCATATCCAAAATCTGAGAACCGATATGGAAGTGGATTCCAATAAGATTCAAATTCTTAAAGCTCTCACATCTCGGTACAAGTTCTTCCAGTTCCCACGGATTAATCCCGAACTTATTTTCGTTTAAACCTGTAGTTATATATTCATGCGTCTTTGCATCTACGTTAGGATTTAACCTCAACGCTACATTCATCACTTTTCCTTTATCCCCGGCCAGTTGATTGATTACCTCCAATTCAGCCAATGATTCAACGTGAAAAGCTTTAATATCAGCGTCGATTGAATCGTTTATTTCCTTATCCGATTTACCTACTCCGGCAAAAGCAATTGTTTCACCATCAAAACCGTGTTCCACAGCCTTTAAAACCTCATTTCCACTAACACAATCAGCACCAAAACCATAAGATTGAATAATATCCAATATTTTTGGATTAACATTTGCTTTAAGGGCATAATGAATATGATAACCATACTCCGATGCTGCCTTTTTGGCTGCATCCAAAGTTTTCGTCAACACATCTACATCGTAGTAATAAAATGGCGTTTGTAGTTCCTTAAAACGCGAAATCAACTCTTTGCTATACATAAATCGGTTTTTGAAAAATTTTACTGTTTAATGATTGTAGTGTGTGTGTTTTATTTTCTGTATCAATTACAAATGTAATATTATTATTGCTTCCTCCGAACGAAATCATGTGAATTGGAATCGTTCCAAATGCAGCATAAGTATTTGTTATTGCCCGCGGACTCGATGTTATATTATTCCCCACAATACTGACAATAGAACAATCACTTCTGACTTCTACCCTGCCAAACCCCATTAAATCCTCAACAATATCATGTAAATTTTCAGTATCATCAATTGTAAGCGAAACTGCAACTTCCGATGTTGTAATTACATCAATCGGGGTTTTATAATTATCAAATACTTCAAATACTCTCTTCAGGAATCCATGAGCCTGCAACATTCTTCCTGATTGAATTCTAATAGTAGTAATACCATCTTTTGCTGCTACTGCCTTAATTCCGGGTGAAATATAATTATCTGAGATCAGTGTGCCATGTGCTTCCGGTTCCATGGTATTTTTCAACCAAACGGGTATCGAATTCTTTCGGGCGGGAATAACACTTGCAGGATGCAAAATCTTTGCACCGAAATAAGCCAATTCGGCAGCTTCGTCAAAACTAAGATACTCTATTGGATGCGTATCTTCAACGTATCTTGGGTCGTTATTATGAAAGCCATCTATATCTGTCCATATTTCTATAGCCTTTGCATCGAGCGCTGCACCAATCAAAGAAGCAGAATAATCACTCCCGCCTCTTTTTAAATTATCAATTTCCCCATTGACATTTGTAGCTATAAAGCCTTGTGTAATATATAAATCAACCGCTTCTGACATTTGTTCTCCCAACAAATATTTAATCTTAGTTTCCCGGGGTTCGTTATTTTTATCCAGCAGCATAAAATCAGGAGCCATCAACAACTGATTACTTATTTCAAGACTTTCAAGGTAAAGAGAAAACAATTTAGTAGTTATCAATTCACCCTGAGCAAGAATAAGCTTCCCTTCTCCGCGTAATGAAGAAAATTCGGTTCTGATCAAATCTACTCCATTACCGATAATAGTTTTTGCTCTTTCTAAATAACTTCCGGAAAACAACGATAAAGAAGTATCTGTAAATTTAGTACTAACTTCATTCAACTGTTCTTCGGCTTCAGTAGTTTCACCTTCAGAAACTTTATTTACAATCGAAACTAAAGAATTTGTAACACCCGACATTGCAGATAAAACAACCACAACCTTCCCTTTGCGATCTAACATCTCCACTAAACTTTTTAGCCTTTCTGCTGAACCAACCGATGTTCCTCCAAATTTTAATACTACCATCTTACGAGATTTTCCAATTTGTGTTATTAATAATTTACACCAAAACTATCAATGATTTTTATAATATAACAAAACTAGATCATTCCCTATATCGAATAAAGTTTATATATTTATTAGGCTATTTTGTAACATTTCGTTAATTTTATAACAATTTTCAGGCTCCTAGAAATATTATAACATTAGAGGAGCAAAATTGAGATAGAAAGCATGAAATCCCCATTAAAAGCAGGGTTTTACTACAACAGTGATGAAGATAATTGGGAATAACATGCGACCGAAATATAAAATTATCATACATGAAGACAGTAGCACAATCAGTAGAGGAGATAATTAAAAGGAAACCATTTCTGGAAAGTGCGTTGGCGCAAGGAATAATTAATATGACCTCCTTAGCAAAGGACATTTTACCAAGTGTTGTTGACGATTTAAAAAAAGATGTGAACCAGGGAGCAATTGTGATGGCTATTAAACGTCTGGCACCAACATTAGAATTTCAGATCAATCATAAAGTAAGAGGGGTATTAAGCAATTTAGGAGATATAACCGTAAGGTCGAAATTGGCTGACTATACTTTTTCGGTTTCCGACACATTAATTAAAAATCAATCGAGATTTTTGGAAATGGTTGGAGCCCACCCCGATTTGTACTACGCAGTTTCAAGAGGTGTTTACGAAACTACAATAGTAATCAGTGACAGGTTTCAGGAAGAAGTTGAAAGTATATTTGGCAATGAAATTATTATCTCCAAGAAAACAGGCTTATCGTCATTAACAATTAAACTTCCTGAAGAAAACAGCAAAGTAGCAGGAATTTACTATTATATATTCCGCGATTTAGCATGGGAAGGAATAAACGTTTTAGAGGTGATATCTACTACTAATGAATTTACAATCATAGTAGATGACAACCAGGTAGAAAAAGCATTCAGACTGTTAAAAACTCTGGGAAACCAATAAATATAAAATATATTTCAGTTGATTTAGTGTAACAATTCAACCGATGAACCATTAATATAAGTGTAGATCAACTCTGCACTTTTTTATTAAAAAATACAGAATAATGAACAATCAAATGAGATACGTTTGCCCAAAATGTGGCAACAGACAATACGAAACAGATGAAATAAGAACAACAGGAGGTGTATTTTCAAAAATATTCGATGTGCAAAACAAAAAGTTCACAGCTGTATCATGTAGCAGATGTCACTACACAGAACTGTACAAAGGAAGCACAAGTACTTTAGGCAATATCTTTGATTTCTTTACTAATTAGGGATTAGACACTAGATATTAGACACTAGATATTAGATTGTGTCATTGAATCATTGTGTCATTGAATCATTAGCACATTAAATCATTAGAACATTGAACCATTAGAACATTCGATCATTCAATCATTATTCTTTATTGTAAAGCCACTACTCATATTTAAATAGATCCTAAATTTGTAACTGGAAATTTAAAAGAGAATAAAATGGCTTATACATTCAATAAAACTGTTGAAGGCAGTTTCGACGAGGTAAAAAATATAGTAATTGATGCTTTAAAAGCAGAGAAGTTTGGCGTGATTTCCGAGATAAACTTCAGTGGAATTATAAAAACCAAACTTGAAAAGGACATACAGCGATATGAAATTTTGGGAGCATGCAGCCCAAAATTCGCCTTCGAAGCAGTAATGGAAGATGAAGATATGGGAGCATTCCTGCCCTGCAATGTAACTCTTAACGAAAAAGAAGAAGGAAAGGTAAAAGTATCTATCGTAAACCCTATTCCATATATGATGGCAGTGGAAAACGAGAAAGTAAAAGCACTGGCTTCCGAAGTTGCAGATGCACTGAAAAGAGTTTCGGAGAGTTTGTAATATATAACCTAACAGTAAATCATACCCTGACTAATTTCAACAATGGAAATAGTCAGGGTTGGTTCGACTCCTGTTACTTAAGCCTAATCAGAATATCTGGGATCGGAAACTATAGACTGATACTGCATAGTACTGACTTCAATACTGATAAAATCAAACTCTTCTACTACTTTACCTTCTATTTTATAAATACCTTTACCTCTAAACGGGTATTGTGAAGCCACATTGGGGAAATGCACCGTATCGATAAACTCCCCTCCCTTATCTAAAAAAGTTCCGAAATACATACGTTTATTTCCTTTTGCACTGGTATATTTCACATGAACCAGGTATCCGTAAATGCAAATATTTTTTCCTATATGATTCTTCAGATCTTTGGCAGATAAACTTCCAACAGGCTTTTCTTTGAGTAAGTCAAAAGGGTTCGACAATGGAAATCCCAGTAACTCAATTTCATCGAATGCATCCTCATGTTTACTGTGATGTAATTCAGGTAGTTTAAATTCAGGTTCAGGCGTATCGAACAGTTCGTTAATTCTTTTCTCCGATTTCGATGAGTTAATGAGCAGATGCATTTCCCAAAATAATTCTTTTTTCGATTTATTGGTAAACCTGAATGCTCCTACCTGCACCAATAACTGTAATTGTTCTTTCGATACAGAAATACGTTTTACAAAATCGTGAATAGTTAGATACTTCCCATTTCCGGCTCTTTCACTTAATATTTCGTCAACGAGTTTGCTCTCCAGATTCTTAACATGGATAAACCCCAAATGGACTACATTCCCTTTTATTGAAGTAACTTTTTTACTGTTGTTTACACAGGGAGCCTTAATTTCGGCTCCGGTCATTCTAAGTTCATGAACATATGTTTCCGTGCGGTAAAACCCTCCAAAATTATTTATCACTGCCACCATGAATTCCTTTGGAAAATATGTTTTCAAGAACAGACTCTGATAACTCTCTACTGCATATGATGCAGAGTGACCTTTAGAAAACGAATAACCGGCAAAACTCTCAATCTGATGCCAAATTTCGCTTGCCAATTCATAAGGATGTCCTTTTGCCTGACAGTTTACAAAATACTGCTCCCTGACTTTTTGAAACTCTTCTTTCGACCTGTATTTACCCGACATACCTCTTCGCAAAACATCTGCTTCGGCCAAACCTAAACCTGCAAAATGATGTGCAACCTTAATTACATCTTCCTGATACACCATCACTCCATAGGTTTCAGGCATAATATCGTACATTATCCTGTTAACCGTTTTTCGCCTTTCGGGATAACGATAACGTAAAATATATTCACGCATCATCCCCGATTTTGCCACTCCCGGACGAATAATAGAGCTTGCTGCTACGAGTCCCAGATAGTTATCTACCTGTAATTTCGACAACAACATACGCATAGCAGGCGATTCCACATAAAAGCAACCTAATGTTTTGGCATTTTTAAGCTGATTTTTTATTCTCTCATCTCTTTTCAGACCGTCGATATTATGTATATCAAACTCATCTGCTTCAGGAACATTTTCCCTGATTATCTCAATGGCATCCTTTATATGCCCCAATCCCCGCTGACTGAGAATATCAAACTTATACAATCCAACATCCTCGGCAACTACCATATCAAACTGGACCGTTGGCCAACCTTTGGGAGGTAAATTCACGGCAGAATAAGATGATATTTTTTCCTCCGATATAAGTATACCACCCGCATGAATCCCCAGATAATTAGGGAAGCCCTCAATATAATTAGCGTATTTCATTACTAATTCTACAAGATGATCGTCGGAACCGGCTTTGGGAACCCTCCCCGCTTCTCCTTCAACTTTACCATAGTAAGTCCGCGGAACTTTCTTTGTCAGTTCTTCTATTTGCTCACCCGGCAAGCCAAAAACCTTTGCCAGTTCTCTTATTGTAGACCTGACCTGAAAAGTAGTGTAAGTAGCCAACAAGGCAGTGTGATTCGCCCCATGTTTTTCAAAAATATATCTGGTAATATCTTCACGGTCTTTCCACGAAAAATCCAGATCGAAATCAGGTGGATTTTCACGGTAAAGATTTATGAAACGCTCGAAATACAGATCCAGCTCTATAGGATCTACATCGGTTATCCTCAACAAATACGCAATCAAACTATTTGCCCCGCTACCGCGACCTACATAAAAATAACCCCGGCTCCGGGCATAACGTACAATATCCCAGTTTATAAGAAAATACGATATAAACTCTTTTTTGCTAATAACCGAGAGTTCGGTTTTTATTCTGGATTTCAACTTCTCATTATAAGCTCCAAAACGATATTTCACCCCCTCTTCGATCAACTCATTAATTAGTTCCAGATCTTTATCTGCACTTCCCGTAAAGGTCTTTTTGTTTTTTGGAGGTACATCGTATCCGAACTCGAAATCTATTGATGAGTTTTCCAGAATAAATTCCGTATTCTCAATAATTTCCGGAAATTCAGAAAATATCTTTTTAATATTTTCTTCAGTATCTAATTTATCTCCCTCATCAGCCTGTTCTGTTTTTGGGAGCTTACTCAACAAAATATTATTGTCGATAGCCCGTAGAAGCCGGTGAATATTAAAATCGCGCTTATTTCTGAATGTAGAACTTTTAAGTATTACAAGTTTATCCAAATGTTTTTTCAACCCGGAAAATTTCAGTTTCGAAACCTGATTTGGCTTTATGCCTATAAACTCATTAGCCCTCAAAAGTTCTACATCCTGCCCTTCCCATGGATAAATCACCCATGAATCTTGAAATTCAGGTGCTTTATCTTCTATTTTTAGAGAATTTACCAAATGATTGGACAGATACTCATTCAACTCTCTAAATCCTTCATTATTTTTAGCTACACCAATAAATTTCTGCTCAATCCCGTTTCGGAAATCGATCCCAAGAATTGGCTTAATACCATTCTTTTTTGCCTCATCAACAAAACTCAAACAGGCCGAAGTGTTATTAATATCCGTAAGAACCATCCTGCTGTAACCAAACTTAACCGTTTGCTCAAGGATGTTCTTTACGGACATTGTTCCGTATCGAAAACTGTAATATGAATGGTTGTTTAAATACACTCTTTAGACTTT
>JBDLJM010000140.1 GCA_039714315.1 Bacteroidota bacterium
TTCGAACCGATGTCAAACCAATAATTGCTATTAGTTATCTGGTTTTTTATCACCAATGTTTTTGAAATTTCTAAGTAGTGAGGTACAAGCGAAAACTTACCCTCTTTTGGCAAAAGGTCGAATATTTCAGTGTTTACAACATGAACCGCTGCAAAAGGCATTGCTGTAAAATTATCAGTTTTATTGCTCCATTTATACTCGCCCGTTGTAAGATTTCTCCACCCGCATAAATTATTTTTTTCGTTCCAAATAAATTCGCGTGTCGATTTTCGGGGGAAAGAAGCCAGTGTTACTATTGCATCATTGCTAATGTGTTCTTCCCAAAGTTCAGATATGTCAATGTCGGTTAATATGTCGCCGTTGTATACCAGGATATTTCCTTCGTCAAAATACTTTTTGGCATAAACCAATCCTCCTCCGGTTTCAAGAACATCCTTCTCGTATGACAGAATAATTTCTGCATCGAAATGTTTGCTGTTGATGAAACTCTCAATTTTTTCGGCAAAATAATGGGTGTTGATTACTATTTTTTTGAAGTCGTGGTCTGTCAGCTTTAAGATAATTCTTTCCAGCATTGACACACCGTCAACTTCTACCAGAACTTTTGGAATATTGTCAGTAAGAGGTTTTAAACGTGTGCCGAGTCCTGCAGCAAATATTATAGCTTGCTTTTTATCTTTCATTGTATGTAGTCTGCTATCCGGATTATTTGAAATTATTAATCAGGATGTTTTGCTCAATATGGTGAATCTTGACTTTAAGATTAAATTTATCTTTTAAATGTCTCGCCAAATGTTCAGCACTGTAAACCGATCTGTGTCGACCTCCGGTACAGCCAAAGTTTACCATCAGGTGGGTGAAATCTCTGTCAATATATCTTTCCACAGCTCTGTCAACAAGAGTGTAAACAGAATCCAAATGTATTTTCATATCAATTTCTTTATCCAGGAAATCGATCACAGGCTTATCCCTGCCGGTAAGTTCTTTGTATTCCTCATATCTGCCCGGATTGTGAATCCACCTGCAGTCAAAAACATATCCTCCGCCATTACCCGATGTGTCCTGAGGAATTCCTTTTTTGTATGAAAAACTTGTAATAGTTACGTTTAAAACGTCCGATTTAGCAATGTTTAACAGTTTTTTCGATGTCGTAATTTTCTCAAGGGCGGCGATTAAATTAGGTATCTCAATTTCGATCTTGTTATTGTCGAGGATCCACTTTAGGTTTTTAATGGCAAATGGAATACTCTTAAGGAAATGAGATTTTTTTTCATAAAAGCCTCTAAATCCATAAGCGCCCATTGCCTGCATAATTCTTATCAAAACAAAAGGGTAAAACTGTTGTTTGAATAAGTCTGCATCAACATCGAAATATTGCTTAGCGTTACTTATGTATGTGTCTATAAGTTCTTCTCTGAGTTCCTGGGGAATATTTGCCTTTGCATCATATAACAGCGAAGCCAAATCGTATTGCAAAGCACCTCTTCTGCCTCCCTGATAATCTATAAACCAGGGTTCATCATCAACGATCATAATGTTTCTGGTCTGAAAATCTCTGAATAAAAAGTAGTTAGAATCTACTTTGCTGAGGAAATTTATCAGAGTTGAAAAATCATTTTCCAGTTTTTGCTCATCAAATTCTATTCCGGCTAATTTCAGAAAGTAATATTTGAAATAACTCAGATCCCAATGCATCGATTGTTTGTCGAAAGCTTCCCTCGGGTAGGCTAGATCGTAATCTAAACCTTTATGAGCCTTATATTGAAATTCAGGTAATTTTTTTACAACTTTTTCAATGTTCGTTTTTAAAGTGTCACGGAAATTATCTTCGTTTTTGTTTTTTTCCAGAAGCGAGAATAGAGTTTCATCTCCAAGGTCTTCCTGCAGATAAATATTATATTTCAAATTTTCCTTATATATCTCCGGTACCCTTAAGCCTTGTTTTTTGAAGTGTTTACTGAATTCCAGAAAGGCTACGTTTTCTTTATAATCACTATTGAAAGCACCTATGGCGCTCTTGCCGTTGCGTTTAAGTCTGTAATATTCTCTACTCGACCCCGATTGCGGGAGTTTGTTTATTGTAACTGCTTTTTCGCCTGCCCATTCTTCAAACAAACTGTTCAATAACTGTTCTTTATCTGTAAATTGTTGTTCGCTCATTACTGTATTTCTGTTGAGTTGAAAATCCATTTATTGTTGATGAAATCGATTTTCAGTAGTTCAAAATTAATTAAATCGGCGAGAATCCATTCTGTTTTGAATTTAGATACTCCTGAAATGGAAATAATATCTTCTAATTCCAATTCGTGATTCTCATTTATATAACTGAGTATTTTTTTCTCAGTTTCGGTAAATTTAAAAGTTTTACTCTTTTTCTTTTTAGTCGACTTTAAAGCCTTAAATAGTACTGAATGCATCGGTACAACTTCATCCCGTATTCTGGAGTAGGCTGTTTTATTTTTGTCGATATCAATTGCAAAATATGGCTTGTTTTTTCCTTCAGAAACAATAATTTCCAGTACATTCTTACCTTCTATTTGCCATTCTGCATAATCTATGTCCAGTTTTGGAAAACAATATTCATCGGCAGCAAACTCAATCATATGCTTTTCCTCCTGCATCCTGCATCCTTTAATTCGGCCATTGTCTTTTACTCCTATTAGTAAGCGTCCGCCATCAGTATTTGCAAATGCCGATAAGGTTTTTGCAATCTTTCGCATATCGGTAATTGCATACTTAAAATCAAGCTGCTGATGTTCTCCCTCTGCTATTAATTTGAGAATGTGATGCATATTGCAATGATAATAATATTTAAAGATAATATCGGCAACTGAAAGAGTATAATTTTATTTTTTTGGCCGGCTTTACGGTCTTTCCATTATAGTTTTGTCCGGCAAATTGTTTTCGAACTAATTTCAAAAAGGGTCTTCCTTAAATAAGTAAGCTCTTTTTGTAAAAGTCTCAAAGCAATTGCCGGCCAAAAGCTGTCATTTCAATACCTGCCGGAAGTTGTGTTTGTCGAAGATATTTTTTCTATCTAATTAATTAATACTGTAAATTATTACTGATATTTGTGCACCTTGTTATTAAGGTTAACATTCAAAGCGATTAAGCATGAATTCACTGGGAGAACATATATTAATAGAACTGTACAATTGTAATTCTGAACTGATAGACAATTCAGATGAGCTTGAAAAGGTAATGCTTGAAGCTGCTGAGGTAGCCAACGCAACAGTTGTAAAATCGGTTTTTCATAATTTTTCTCCCCAGGGAGTAACAGGAGTTGTAGTAGTAGAGGAGAGTCACTTTGCTATACATACATGGCCGGAGCATGCATATGCAGCTGTTGATTTGTTTACCTGTTCCGAAGATATGGACTACAATGCAGCTTATGACTTCCTAAAAGAAAAGCTTAATGCCGGACACACTTCATCATCCGTGATATTAAGAGGGAAGAAAGAATTTTTATAGAAGGGTTTTTATGTAAAATCCGGATATATTTTTTAAAATATAATTTTATGTTTCGCTTACACCAGTCTTGCTGGCAGGTGTTATCCAGATAATCATTCCGGTTTGTAAATAAATGAGGCTGTCAAAAATTGAAAAACACATCATTTCAGCTTTCGAGGAGCTTCTCGGTTCATTCTCTGTATCCTAACTTCTATTGTTCTTTTATATCTTCGATTGATGGAACCTTATATTTTGCAGTACCTATTTTGTTCGACTCGGCTATGCCTATATACTTACCGGCTCTTTTCTTATCATAGATCATAGCTGCAGTCATAATTAAACTTGTTCCCAGAATAACAAATAACAGTACCCCGGGTTCAAAACCTTCTGTTTGAGCCTGTTCGGGAATGGCATAAAACAATAATACTGTTATTAATCCACGGGGGGCGATAAAGAGCTGAGGAATAATGTCCTTTCCCAAAAATATTCTGAGCAGTACAAATCTTATAAGATAAATAGATAGAATAATAAGCAGGCTAATCAGGGCGACGTTGACATCCCACAGCGATTGAACAACTATTGTGATACCGAATATTACAAAGAAGAATGTCCTCACTACAAATGCTGTTTCTCGTGTAAGTATATGTAATTCGTTATATATCTGATGAGCTTTTTCGTAATACAGATATTTTGAGAGTTTACCGCTGAAAAACAATTTCATATTTGCAATAACAAGTCCGAAAATCAATATTATTATCAGTGATGACAGGTGCATCTTTTTACCAAGAGAATAAAGCAATAATAAAATTGCGATCAATAAAAACAGTTTGGCCTGTGTTTTTATCTTTTGAAATATGAAAATGATAATATAACTGGCTGCCAGGGAAATTATCAAAGTTATTAATATGCTCCAGCTAAATGCCAGAAAAGTATCGTCTTTGGCGGAACCTATTTTGTCAGCTAAATAATAGAACATTATAATTCCTAAAATGTCCGAAAATGTACTCTCATATATATGAAATTCTCTCTTGTCTTCTACAAGTTCCTTAACACTCGGAATTATGATAGCACTGGAAAGGATAGATAAAGGCGTGGCGTACAGCCATGCAGAGATGGTTGTCATATCGGGAATAAAAAACATTAATATATGGGCGGCTACCCATGCAGAAGCTAACAGTCCGATTAAGGCTATTGCCAGAGCTTTAATAATAGGTAGAATTTTTTCCTTCTTTAATTCCAATTCTAATGCTGCCTCAAGTACAATCATTATCAGTCCTACAATGCCTAGTACTTCAAGGATAGGGAAGAAGTTAAGTTCTTTTTCTGCGAAATATTTAATAAAGTACTGCAATCCTATACCGAGAATTATCAGCATCAGAACCGATGGAATATTAGTTCTCTTTGCAATTCCGTTAAAGATAAACGACAGTATTATAATTAATGATGTTCCTATAATTACGTTGTATGAAGAAAGTATTTCCATAAACTATATGTTTTGAACACTTTGGATTGTGTCTATATTATTCTGTTTTAGATATTCCATTATCGTATGTAAACTTATTCCTTTTTCAAGTGTGAATTCCAGTTTCTGATAATCGTTGTGATTTGATTTTTTTATTATTGGCTTGTATTTACTGCTGATTAATGGATTTTCGAACAGAAGATCCAGTAACTTCTCCTTACCTACATCCATTTTAATAAAAAGCGACTGTTTTAATATGTCTTTATCCCACTGGTTTACAAATAATCCGTTTTTCTCGATAAAAGAATAACTTATATATTGTTTTCCTTCCTGCATATTTAAGAGCAGACCAAAGTTATTGATCTTTTCAACTTCTCCTTCAAATTTACCGGTGATAATGATTGTTCCAGTTTCAATAAGGTTGTTGCTTCTCAAAATTAAACCACTAACATAATTTTTTATTTCATTGTAAAAAAGGGCCGATATGAGCAGTATGACCAATCCGTTCCAGATAAAATTTTGGACGATGAAAGATATGCCAAGTAAAAGTACTGCAAAAGGGATGTACCATAAAGTGGTCAGTACTATTGCCCTCTTGATGAAAGCCGAAATACGTCTTCCTGAATCCGTGAGTAAATATTTCTTTAGCAGTCTTAATATCAGAAATATTAATACCAGTATTATTAATAATGTGAAAAAATAACTCCAGTCAAAAATTACTTCCATACAAAATTTTTAATGAATTAACTTATTGTCTCTTAGAATATACTGAATTTCATTCAATATAACAGGATTGATTTCCAGTTTACCGGCTTTATTTCTCTGGAGTACCTTGTTGTTGATCATTCGCTTTAATGCAGGGTTAAATTTAGTCTCGAATTTATCCGCGGTTACATTTTTGAGGCTTAATTCCGAAATCCGTTTATACAGAAGTGTTTGTTTCAAAATAATTAGCTCATCCTTTGAAAAATAATTTATAAACCTGGTTTTATCTTTACTGTATACTACTTTGTTGTTTTCCATGTTGTTAGTGCTGTATGCCCAGGCTCGTAAAGTAAGCCCTATATTCCAATTGTTTTTTACAGCAAGTTTTTTGATGATTTGTTGTTTTACTCTATCCGAAATTATTTTCAGTTCTTCAGATACCAGTTCCTTGTGCAATGTGCCATGTCTGAGGAATATAGCTTTAGTTATCTCGTCACTGTTGCTTTTGTTTAGATCAATTATTTGTGTAAATATTTTTTTTAACCCGAATCGGTCATTTAGTTTTTCTATCATCGCACCCGTTGATCCTATCACAATAAAAATATTTTCCGACTCAGATTCGACAAATTTTAGCAGGGCCCTAATATTTTCAGAGAAACTGTGTTCACTGTCGTGCCAGAGTTCCGGATCGTCAATTATCAGAATTGGCCGGGTACTTTTTTTGTTATTGTTTTTTACATATTCAAGGGCTTCTTTCAGGTCATATGTTGTTGAGAATTTTCTGCCGTCTATGGTAGCGGTTTTATTTGGTTTAAGGTCAACTATGTTTTTTTTGAAATATTTATTCGAAACATATTTTAAAAATGTACTTTTTCCTGATAAGCGGTCACCTGTAACAATTACCGAACTGTGAAAATTGTTTTTCCACCTGTTGTATTCTTTTTTAAACTGATGTTCCTGTATTGCCCTTGGCACGAGAAATAAGTCGCCGATAAAGAACCTGCTCAGAAAGAGCATATCGTAATGTTCTCCTGATTTTCTGTCCATCCTGTGAGCTATGCAGTTTGCTGAACTTTCAGCTTTTGAATACTCGTCAATGATTTCAGGCCCTAATTTGTCAAGATATTGTGACTTTAAGTCCAGATATATGTTTTTTATCCTGTTGAAAGCAGGTGAGCGTCTGAAATTGATAGTTGCCTGTATAGGGATGCTTAAAAAAGGTCTTGATTTATACAGATTTGATGCAAGAAGCTCATCCTTAAGATTTTTGTATATAGAGTCTGTTATCTCCCGCGATTTTATTTTGATCTCATTAATTTCACTCTTTAACCGAGATAAGGAAGCGGTGATATTTTCTATGTGTTCAATCTCCTCAAGTGATTTTACCAGTTTTATTCTGTTTTTAAGGTTTAACAGCGAAAACTGGTACTTGTTTTTTATTTCTTCCTCAAGGTTGATCAGGTCAACAAAATCGGGGAATATCTGGTAATCGAACCATTTTGTTACAGATTTGTTTAGATCTATCTCCCTGATATTAATAATTCCCCTGTTGCTGTTGATGGGAACTTTAACTGTTCCAAGAAGCGAAATCCGGTTCGATATATCTTCTGAAAAACTGTCCAGATTATTTACCGTTTTCAGTTCCTGTTGGTGCTGTTTGTCTATAAACGAAATCAGGCTGTCTGTATTTCCTGAGTTTATCAAATTAAGTATCTCATCTACGTTGATGATTAACGAAGTATAAAGTGAATTATTTCCTTTCTTAATAACATCGGTTATATTGGAGATACTTTCAAAATTATTACTTACTTCACGTAATCTATTATTTGATTCGGATATTGATTCAAACTGGTTAATAAGTTCAAGGAACTGATTTTTATATACATTCCATGGGTTTTGATACAGTCTTATTTTGTTATGTATCACTTGTTTGTATTTGCGGGTGTTGTATAGTCTTAACTTATGTGAACTTATCCTCTTACTGAAGGCATTAATGGTTTCGGTTAAAAAAAGTTTTGTTTCTGATAAGTATTCACCCGTTTTAGTGTTGTTAGTTTGATTTTCAATTTCAAAAATATCGGCTTTAGAAAGCTCTATATGAACATTCCTTAGAACGATTATCAGGTTTTTAACATCTTCAGAAATAATATAGTTTATAAAATAATAATATAAAATATTGGTTTTCGGTGTTATCTCAGCTAATTCTTTCTGAGCAATATCAGAATGGCTTATAAAAAGGTTTATGAAATCCGTAAAATTTTTTACGATGCAATTTTCCAGTTCTTGCTGATTTTCAACCGTGCTAACTTTGTCACAAAATTCTTCCAGTTTATTTTCAATTTTATCCATCGAAAAAAAATCTTCAGAAATATTATCAATATTATTTGTAGACGATAAATCCATCAGATATATCCATTTTTGTTTTGTCGGGTTTCTAAATATAGTAATAATCTAAATTAATGATAATATTTAGACAAAAGTAATAATACGGGTATATTGGATAAAAAATGTAGGAAGCAGGTTCGAAAAGTAATACCAA
>JBDLJM010000141.1 GCA_039714315.1 Bacteroidota bacterium
TTAAAAATATTCCTGATACTTGTATACAAAGGCTTTAAGCGATCGTACATCTTATTATAAACTTCTTTATATATCCTGTCATACATGTCATGATTTTCTTTGTTGGGATGGAAAATCTTATCGGCGCATGTCATTTTTTTAGCGGCTTCCTCAAAGCTATTGTACCATCCAAGCGCAACAGCTGTATCGATTGCAGCACCTAAAGCAGATGTTTCGTAGGTATGCGGTCGTACTGCAGGAATTCCAAATACATCAGCAGTAATTTGCATAATAATATCACTTTGCGACCCCCCTCCCGACACTACTATTTTTCCGGGATTAATACCCGTTTTTCTTTTTGTGTGCTCAAAACCGTTTCTCAAAGCATAAGCCAAACCTTCAATAATTGCTCTGTAAATATGCTTTCGGGTATGAACATCTCCAAATCCTATTATTGCACCTTTCGCTTCAAGTCCCGGATTTTTAACTCCTGCCGACCAGTATGGCTGCAATGTCAATCCCATTGCTCCGGGTGGAATATCACAAATAAGTTCATCCAGAAGTTTCTCGGGCTCTACCCCCAACTCTTTCGCCTTTTCCACTTCTTTCGATCCAAATTCGTTTTTAAACCAGTCAATCATCCAAAAACCTCTGTAAACCATTACTTCGGTATTGTATTTACCGGGGATAGCACTAGGATAAGGAGGAAAAAAAGGTTGAAGTTCAACATATTTTTCAGAAACCGACTGAACAGTTGCTGTTGTGCCATAACTCAGACAAACGGTTGAACTGTCAACTACTCCGCTACCCAAAACCTCTGCCGACTTATCGGCCGAAGCAGCTATTACCGGAATACCTTCATTTAAACCTGTAAGTTGCGCTACCTCTTTGCTTATTCGTCCAATCTCCTCTCCCGGCTTCACCAATTCAGGTAATTTTTCCTCATCGACATCAAACATCACCTTTCTAACATTGGTATATTTTTTAATCCACCTGTGCTTTTTGTAATTAAAGGGGAGATATCCCACCTGATTTGCAACACTATCCCTGAATTTCCCGGTTAGCCTGAAATTTATAAAACCCGACAGAAGCAGATATTTAGAAGTCTTCGCCCATATTTCGGGTTGATTTTGCTTAATCCAGTTTACTTCTGCCTCCCTATAGGCATAATCGGCTGCCCCAAGCATATTTATAAACCACAGCCCTACTTTTTTTACTAAGCCTATCCAGTTTTCAGCCTTTGCCTGACGACGGTCGAGCCAGATAATTGCAGGACGCAATACATTATTGTCTTTATCGAGATTTACTACGGTACCCCGCTGTGTAGTAAGCGTCACAGCTTTAATCATACCGGCTTTATCTCCATTTCTGCCTATAACAGCCTTCATTGCCTTTACTGCTACATCCCAAAACAACTCAGGATCCTGTTCGGCCCACCCCGGATTTTCGCTGTAATAAGCCTGAATTTTTATTTTTTCAATATCACTAATTTCGCCCGTTTCGGAAATCAGCACTGCACGGGTTGACTGAGTCCCTATATCGATCGACAATATGAATTTTGCAGACATACTTTTATTATAGTTAAGGGTAAAAACTATCCAAATGTATCATTTTAAATTAAACGTAACGAAAAAGAAACTGTACTTCAACCGAAAAAACACAAATATGATCTGCATCATAAATATTTATTTACTCATTCTTTATATATTTGCACACTTAAAAATAAAAAACAGAATAAAAATTATATTATATGGCAATTGAAGTTTTAGAAACAAGATGGCTCGAAGACATGTCTTTCGAATCTGAGATAAACGGTCACAAAATAATATTAGATGCTGATGAAGCTGTTGGAGGAAAAGACAGAGGGCCTCGTCCAAAACCAATGATTTTGGAAGCACTTGCAGGATGTACTGCTATGGATGTCATTTCTCTTTCTAAAAAAATGAGAGTTGAATTAGACGAATTCAAAGTTGTTGTAAAAGGTACTGTAAGAGACGAACACCCTAAATATTTTACCCACATACACCTGCAATGGGTGTTTACAGGTAAAAACATGGACCATGCAAAACTTGAAAAAGCGTGTAACTTGTCAAAAGACCGTTACTGCGGGGTTTTCTACATGCTTCAGAAGTCTTCAGAAATAACAACTGAGATTATCTATAACGAAGATTAATTTTATATTTTGGCCGCCCTGCCTACCGCAGGCAGGCATACGGGCTATCCGCTGTACTCCGCAAGCCAAAATAAAGTTCATAATAAATAATACAGGGGCTTCCTTTTGGTCGCCTCTGTATTAACCAGAGTTCGACGAGAGGTTTACACACAGAAATTCAAAAGTGTGCAATTCTCTCGTCGAACTCTGGTTATTATTTTTATTCACATTTATTTCAGCCCGCGGGGTGCCGCTCCTATCCCTGGCGGAAAGTAGTCAGGGATCAACCCAAAAATCTGGGGATTAAAATTAATTCCAAGGCAAAAGTAAAAAGGCACCTGCCTGCGTGACTCAGTCAGACAGGAAAGTAAAAAGTTATATTTCAATTTGGTTTTATTGGCTATTGTACCTAAGATATTCATTAGTTGTCCTGATTCATTTATTAAATCTTAAATCAGCATTCGTTAATCATTATTCGTCAATCAGTTTTAATGATTTATGAACCTCTCTGCTCCTATCCCCGGTGGAAAGAATAAAAACGATTATCTTTTTTTCATAAATAAGAATTGTTTTACTTTTGCTTATAATTTATAAAGAGAAGCTTCATGAAGAACCTTGTAGTACTTTCAGGTGCGGGAATTAGCAAAGAAAGTGGTTTAGACACCTTTAGGGATGCCGACGGTATGTGGAAAGAATACGACCCTAGAGAACTGGCCTCTACAGTTGCTTTAGCCAACAACCCCGGGAGAGTTATGGAGTTCTACAACATGCGAAGAAAAAAAATGTGGGGTGCCGATCCCAATGCTGCCCATCGTTGTCTGGCAGAGCTCGAAAAAAAATACAATATTACCATAATCACACAAAATGTTGACGACCTGCACGAAAGAGCCGGATCGAAAAACATTATTCATATTCACGGCGAATTGGGCAAAGTGAGAAGCAGTTCAAACCCTGACAATATTATTGAAGTAGAAAAAGGCCGGGAAATAAACCTTGGCGATTTAGCCTCTGACGGATCTCAGCTACGCCCGCATGTTGTATTATTTGGCGAACCGGTACCAAAAATGGCCGAAGCAATTGAAATTACAAAAAAAGCGGATATCTTTATTGTTGTTGGTACATCACTGCAGGTTTATCCCGCTGCAGAGCTGATCGACTTTACAAACAGTAACTGCGAAACTTATATTGTAGACCCCGAAAAGCCAAGTGTTCAGGAAAAAAGCAACAGGTATTTTATTGTTGAAAAAGCTACTTCAGGACTTCCTAAATTAGTTCACAAGCTTCTTGATGAATAATCTGCCTTAATTACTGTTTAGTTTTTACATAAAACTGTTTACGAGGGTATAGAAAATCCGATTAACGCATTATGAATCTTCAAAAGCAAATACTGGTTGAACACTCTGCTAAAAATGCAGAAACAGTGGCTACTATTGTAGAAAACAATCCCGATGTGTACCTCAAGGAACTTATCGATTTAATTTTACTTGGCGATAAACTTACAGCACAAAGAGCCGCATGGTCATTAGCAAAATTCTCCCCCGAATTTTATATTGAACTTGTTCCCTATCTGGATTTTATTCTGGAGGAAGTAAAAAATGCAAAACACGTAGCCGTATCACGAAACTTTGCAAGAGTATTCAGAATAATTACCAATCCGAAAAATGATTACCCCCTCAGTGATACTCAAATAGATGCTATAGCTGAAGTATCATTCTCTTTCCTGATCGATCCAGAAGAAAAAGCTGCAGTAATTGCATTTTCAATGTTTACCTTACAAAATCTTATCCACAAACGATCGTGGATTGCTCCGGAACTAAAAATATATGTTGAAAATAATATATCAGGAGGCTTACCTTCTTTTCAATCGGTAGGACGCAAGATTTTAAAATCGATAAATAGCGCAAAAAAATAAAGCTGCCCTTTGCAACCGTTATGCGGCAGGGATAGCAGCGACAGCTTTTTTGTTGAAAATATTGTGACATTATTACTTTGAGAGCGACTCCGGAGCTCCTCAAAGTAATTTAGTGGAACATATTTACACAAAAAACTATAGCGAATAGCCCGGCAGCCGCTCAAAAACAATTATTTATCCCCCCATAAAAAGCTTCCTTAATTAAGCATTTTTTTCCATTTAGCTGCATTATGTTCTTTAGGTATTATTATCTTTGTTTGCTTATAAGGATAAATAAATTAAGCATAATGTCTCTTAATCCATTAAAAGCGATATCTCCTATAGATGGACGGTATCATTCTAAAACTTTGGAGCTCTCTGAATACTTTTCTGAAGAAGCCCTGATCAAGTATCGTGTAAAAGTTGAAATTGAATACTTTATTGCTTTGAGCGATATTCCTATTCCCCAGTTAAAATCGTTCGACCATACAAAGTATGATGAATTGCGTGCTATTTACAGAGAGTTTAGCTTGAAAGATGCTGAATTTGTAAAAGATATTGAGAATACAACAAATCACGATGTAAAAGCTGTAGAATATTTCATCAAAAAGAAATTTGACGAAATGGGACTGGAAGAGTTCAAGGAATTTATACACTTTGGATTAACATCTCAGGACATAAACAATACTTCGGTACCACTTTCATTGAGAAACGGAATTAAAGAAGTATATATACCTATTATCACCGAACTGATAGAGTACTTACACGAACTGGCTGCCGAATGGAAAGAAGTTCCGATGCTGGCCAGAACTCACGGTCAACCGGCATCTCCTACAAGATTAGGCAAAGAGATCATGGTATTTATCGAAAGACTGAATCAGCAGATCGACACATTGGAAAAAATTCCTTTTAGTGCCAAATTTGGTGGAGCAACAGGTAATTTTAACGCTCATTACGCAGCTTATCCTAATTATGACTGGATTAATTTTGCAAATGTTTTTGTAGATGATGTTTTAGGCCTGAAACGTTCGCACCCGACAACACAGATTGAGCATTACGATAATATGGCTGCAACTTTTGATGCCCTAAAACGTATAAACTCAATTTTGATAGACCTCGACAGAGATATGTGGACATACATATCGATGGACTATTTTAAGCAAAAAATTAAGAAAGGTGAAGTAGGTTCATCGGCAATGCCACACAAGGTTAACCCGATAGACTTTGAAAATTCTGAAGGTAACTTAGGTATAGCCAACGCTATTTACGAGCATCTGGCTGCCAAACTACCTGTTTCGCGCCTGCAAAGAGACCTTACAGATTCTACGGTATTAAGAAATATAGGTGTTCCGATAGCACACTCACTGATAGGAATTAAATCAACATTGAAAGGGATGAAAAAAGCTCTTTTAAATAAAGAGAAACTAGCCGAAGATTTGGAAAACAACTGGGCCGTGGTTGCCGAAGCAATCCAGACAGTTTTACGTAGAGAACAATTTCCAAATCCTTACGAGGCTCTTAAAGGATTAACCCGCAAAAACGAAAAAGTAACACAAAAAACAATCTCTGAGTTTATAGATACTCTGGATGTTTCTGATGAAATTAAAGCAGAGTTGAAAGATTTTTCCCCTTCAAACTATTTAGGGTTTTAAGGGAGTCGGAAGACGGGAGTCGGAAGACGGGAGTTGGAAGACGGAAGTTGGAAGACGGGAGTTGGAAGACAGGATACGGGAGACGGACTTCAGTCTCCTGACTTCCGACTTCAAACTCTTTAATCTTTTTTCTTTAGTCTTTAGTCTTTTTTCTTTTTTAATAAGCTTAAATAATTATTTTTGTAGTTACAAAACCTAATACGGTAAATAAAATGTCACAAGAAAATTTGGATAACCTGCAAAATGCAGATGGAAACTCTACTCCGGAACAAGAGGAGGTAAATAAAGTAACTTCTCCTGAGAATGCTCAAGTAGACGATAAAAAAATCGAAGAAAAAGCAGTAGAACAAGATAAATCATCTGAAGAAAAGGAAGTTGAAAAAACTGAAAGTGAAGAAACTTCAGAGGTAAAATCAAAAGAAGATAGCGACTCAGGAACTATCGAAGAAAAAGAAGCTGATACTTCTGACGAAGAAGTAAAAGATGATTCGGCAAGCTCAGCAACCGAAGAAAAGGATGAAGTTAAGGAGTATGAAGTTAAGGAAATTCCGCTTCTGAATTATTCTAAAATGACAGCTGATGAGCTTTATGAAGAAGCTAATAAATTAGTAAATAAAGAACCAATACAGCTAATAAAACAACACGTTGAGCAAATTAGGGAACAGTTCTTTAAACTAATCAACAAAGACAAAAAAGAAAAACAGGAAGCCTTCATCGAAGAAGGCGGAAATATAATTGATTTCAGATACGAAAGTTATATCAAAAATCAATTTAATGTTGTTTACAACGATTACCGAAAAAAGAGAGATATATACTATAAAGGTGTTGAAGAGCAACAAAATAAAAATTACGACTACAGATTAGAGCTAATCGAAGAATTAAAACATCTTATCAACAAGGAAGAGAAGATGTCTGAAACTTTTAAAGAATTCAGAGAAATTCAGGATAAATGGAATGCTGCCGGACAGGTTCCTAAAGCTAAATCGAGTGATCTTTGGAGAAACTATCACCACCATATTGAAAACTTCTATGATTACCTGCGCTTAAACAACGAAATGCGTGACCTCGACTTCAAGCACAACCTTGAAGAGAAGATGAAAATTATTGAGAGAGCTGAATTACTTATTAATGAGCCATCAATAAAAAAAGCATTTGACGAGCTTCAGCTTTTACACAGAATGTGGAAAGAGGAAACCGGACCTGTTGCTAAAGAATTCAGAGACGAAATATGGGAAAGATTCAGTAATGCAACTAAAATCATTCACGACCGACGCCATGAGCATATGAAAGAGCTTAAGTTGGAATGGGCTGAACACCTTACTGCTAAAGAAAATATCTGTACACAAATTGAAGAAGTTGCAAATGAAGAAGGTGATTCTCATTCGCAGTGGCAAAATAGAATTAAAAAAATTGAAGCTTTAAAGAAAGAGTTTCAGAATATTGGTAGAGTTACAAAAAGCCATAACGATGAGATTTGGCAAAAATTCAAAGATGCCACCAGAGTTTTCAATAAGAGAAAAAATGATTTCTACAAAGGTTTGAAAAAAGACCAAATGGTTAACCTTGAAAAGAAAATGAAACTTGTTGAAACAGCTGAATCACTAAAAGACAGTGACGATTGGAAAAAAACGACTGAAATTCTGAAGAAAATTCAAAATGACTGGAAGAAAATAGGTCACGTTCCAAGACAGCAATCAGATGAAATCTGGAATAAATTCAGAGGTGCCTGCAACCATTTCTTCGACAGATTAACTGATCACCGTAAGGGAATGGATTCTGAACTTACAGGGAATTTTGAAGAAAAGACTACATTACTAAATGTGGTAGAGGAAATAGAATTACCTTCAGATACTAAAGAGGCAGTTGCTCTTTTAAAGGAATATATCAATAAATGGAAATCTATAGGATCTGTTCCCAGAGATAAGAGAGCTATCGAAAACCAGTTTAACAACGCTATTGATAAATTGTTCGACAAATTGGATCTGGACAAAAACGAAACGGCATTCATCAAATTCAAAAACCGTATCGATACTTTCTTAGCATCCGATGAAATGAAGAAAGTCTACCATGAGAGAGATATCATTCGTAAGAAAATGGATGAGATCGGAAAGGAAATCACCCAACTTGATAACAACTTAGGTTTCTTTAATGTTGGAGATGATAATCCACTGGTAAAAGATGTTAAGAAAAAGATAGAACGTCATAAGGAAAATCTTAATCTATGGAAAAAGAAATTAGATTATTTAAGAACAATCTAATTCTGTAAATAAGAAAAATTAAAAAACCACTTCAATTTGAGGTGGTTTTTTTATGTTTAGATGTGAGAGGTTAGATATGAGACTAGGCATTGTACTTTTCAAGGGGCAACACTAAAATCCGGGAGAATATTTAAGGCAAAAAGCCTGCCCTCAACTACGGTTACTAATCCTGTCGAAGAATAGTCGAAGGGG
>JBDLJM010000142.1 GCA_039714315.1 Bacteroidota bacterium
TTTCAGGACTTTATCCGGCTATAAAAGCATCACGTCTTGACCCTATTGACGCTTTGAGGTATGAATGAGTACTTGGAGTTATGAGTACTTTAACTCTAGGCACTTATAACTTTATTATGAGTACTTGGAGTTATGTGTACTTTTAACTTTAGGCACTCCAAACTTTAGACTTTAGACTTTAAACTAAACAACCTCAGCTACAACGAAAGTACTTCCTCCAATATAGATAAAATCTTCCTCTGCAGAACACTCAAGGGCTTTTGCATAGGCATCGCGTACCGATGAATAAATATCTCCATTCAACCCCATAGTTTTTGCTATCCCCGATAATATCTTAACATCAAGAGCTCTGGGAATATCTGCCTGACAAAAATAATACTTTGCCTCTTTAGGAAAGAACGATAATGCAGCCTCAACATTCTTATCATTTACCATACCTACAACAATATGTAATTTATCATACTCCTGCTCCGAAATCTGCTCCATAACAAGCTCCAGACCTTCTTTATTATGGGCGGTATCACAAATCACCAATGGTTTATCGAGCAATCTCTGCCATCTTCCCTGCAAGCCCGTATTATATACAACATTCTGAAGTCCGTTCATAATATTGTCATCCGTTACCGGTTCTCCCTGTAATTGCAAAACCTTTATAGCAGCAATGGCTGTTTTAGTATTATCTTTTTGGTATTTACCTTTTAAATCTGTTTTAAAAACCGGCAGCCATTCCAATTGATCCGCAAAATATAACTTGGCATCTTTAGATCTCGAAATTCTTTTAAAAATATCTGTAATAGATTTTTCCTGTGTTTGGCCTACAACAACCGGAATATTCTTTTTTATAATACCTGCTTTTTCAGAGGCTATTTCCTCATAGCTTTCTCCCAAAAACTTAGTATGATCCAGACCTATATTGGTTATTACCGACAATAAAGGTTTTATAACATTGGTAGAGTCTAATCTACCGCCAAGACCAGTTTCTATGATAGCAATATCCACTTCCTTCTTAGAGAAGAAATCAAAAGCCAGACCAACAGTCATTTCGAAAAAAGAAAGCTTATTTTTCTTAAAAAAAGCCTTATTATTATGAACGAAATCAACAACATCCTGCTCGGGAATCATTTGACCGTTAATCTTAATTCTTTCTCTGAAATCCTTAAGATGTGGAGAAGTATAAAGTCCTGTTCTATATCCCGCTTCCTGAAAAACAGACGACAACATATGAGCTGTAGACCCTTTTCCATTGGTGCCGGCAATATGAATTGCTTTGAATTTTCGTTCCGGATTATCGAGGTAGTTACACAGCTTAACAGTATTGGTCAAATCTGTTTTATATGCCGAACTTCCCTGGCGCTGATACATTGGAAGTTGCTTAAACAACCAGTTTATAGTTTTTTGATAATCGTCCAAAGCCAAGTATTTTTAATTTTCGATAATAAAATTATATATAATTCTACCTTCTTGTTTTTCAGGAGCTGAAGAATCGCCTTGCCAGGTTGTTCTCAATGCCGCTTCTTTGGCCCTTTTCAATAATTGCAGATCGGTAGTTGTAGAACCTTTTACTCCTGCCTCAGCGTATACTACCTTACCATTCTTATCTACCAATATTCTAACAACAACTATTCCCTGATCCTTTCCATCGTAAATTGGCTGTGGTTTATTTCTTGGCTTCCTATTACCAAGCTGGTAATCGCCATAATTACCTACCCCTCCATTACCTGTGAAACTTTTGGCATTTTCCAATCCGTCCTCAGATCCTTTATATCCATCGCTATCGTCATCTCCCTGATTAGAATCACTTCCACTGGCATCAGGAGAATTCTTCAAGTTAGAGAACATATTGTCAAGATTGTTCTTCTTAGCCTCCTTAGCTTTTCTAATTCTTTCCTCCTCGAGACGCTTTTTCTCCAACCTCTCTCTTTCTATTCTTTCTTTTTTTTCTATTTCCTTCTGCTTTCTTCTCTGCTCTGCTACAACAGGAGATTCTTCCATATCCTGTGCCATTACATCCTCTTTAACATCTGAAGATTTTTCAGCTTCAACCTTTTCTACAGGCTCTACTCTTTCCTCCTCTACCTGATTAGTTTCTGTTTTTTCAGTAACGGGTTCAGGAACTGATTTAGGAACAGGCTTAAAGTCTCCTCTACCCTGTTCATCGAAGCCAAAAACTATTGCTATACCCGGTTCCGGAGGAGGATCCTGATATTTCATTCCCAAAAATATAAAAAGAACAATAAGGATGATATGTATAATAATCGAACCTACTAATCCTTTTCGTTTATGACTTGTATTAAACATTCTATTTGCTTTATTGCTTTGTTGAGCATTCGCTCAAACTTCATACAGGGTTAAAGTTTACTTGGGTTGAGTAGCCAATACTGCTTTATACTTATTTCGACGGGCTATATCCAAAACTTTAACAACATAATCAATAGGAACACTTTTCTCCGCCCTGATAACTATTGCAGGTTCAAGCTCTCCGCTTAACATTCGTTGCAACTGACTCTCGATCTGGCCGGCTTCAATTGGTGTTCTATCGATATAATAATTTAAATCTTTATTGATACTTACCGAAATATTTTGATTCTTACTTGTTTTCCCTTTTGCTTTTGGTAATAATAAGTCCAAAGCATTTGTTGTAACAAGTGTAGACGTAAGCATAAAAAATATCAACAACAGAAAAACTATATCTGTCATAGACGACATGTTGAAGTTAGGACTTACTTTATTTCTTCCTCTAATATTCATATTTATACTGATTTATACCTAGTTATTCTATGTATATTGTTTAATACAATAACAGAGTCAAACTATATAGGTTCATTAAGTAAATCCATAAATTCAGTTGTACTGGCTTCCATTTGATGCACTACCTTATCAACTCTAACAACCAAAAGATTATAGGCTATATAAGCAAATATACCTACAATCAACCCTGCTACAGTTGTAGTCATGGCAGTATAGATACCTTTCGAAAGAAGCTCAACATCAATTTGTCCTCCGGCTGAAGCCATATCGTGAAAGGCAACAATCATACCAATTACGGTACCTAGAAATCCGATCATAGGAGCAGCACCGGAAATAGTAGCAAGCGTACTAATATTAGTTTCCAGCTTAAAAACTTCAAGTTTTCCTGTATTCTCAATTGCCGTATTTATATCTTCCAATGGTTTTCCAATTCTTGAAATACCTTTTTCGATCATCCTTGCTACCGGAGTACCGGTATGCTGACACATAACTTTAGCAGCTTCCAATTTCCCTCCGTGAACCTGATCAGAGATATTATTCATAAAATTAGTATCCAGTTTAGCAGCTTTTCTAATTGCACTAAATCTCTCAATAAAAATATACATTGCTATTCCGGAAAGTATAAAAAGTGTTATCATGATCAAATGACCACCTGTTCCCCCACTCATTATTAAATCCATTATAGATAAGGTTTTCTCTACCGGAACTACTTCTGTATCTATTCCGCCTTCCATCACTTGGTCTGCTGCTGTTTGTAAACTCTCAAAAATCATATTAATTTCGATAAAATTGCTATTCTTAATATTAAACTCCCAAAAATAGAAAGCCCTATTGTAATATTCTAATTTTTTTCAACGAATAATTCATATTATTCTATAACGTAAATTAATTTATATTATTCTAACACAAGCCCTTAATAAATAAAAAAAACCGTATTGAAATAAACAATACGGTTTTTATATGTTTTAAGTCAGAAAATCTGTACTTAATATGGTATAATACTGCATATTAATGACTTCCTGCTCCTCTTTTTATCTCTAGAGACATATTAGAATTAATATGAACAGCATCTTTATCCGTCACTTCCTTCTCTCCACCTTCAAACTCATGATGAACAGGATCATGAACAAATTTATCGTCACCATGTCCTATCATACTTTCCTGAAAAGCAAAAGCTCCAATGCCTGCTGCATATCCAACAAATGCAAGTAAAGATATCTTTTTCAAATACCAAACAAAGTCAATTTTTTCTAATCCCATCGCAGCAACTCCCGCAGCAGAACCGATAATTAAAATACTTCCTCCTGTTCCGGCGGCATAAGCCAATAACTCCCAGAAAGTACCATCAACCATTAAAACAGGAGATGAAGGATCTACTTCATACATACCCATTGCACCGGCAACCAGAGGAACGTTATCTACAATTGCAGATAATACTCCAATTACAGAGTTAATAATATATATATTCTTATTTGTAACAGCGTCTAGCCATTCAGCAGTTTGAACCAGGTGTCCTGCCGATTGTAAACTCGCTACTGCCGAAAGAATTCCCAAGAAGAATAATACAGTAGGCACATCAACTCTTGACAATACGTTTATTACAGAAAGATGACGTCTGTCTTCTTCAGGTTTATGTTTATGCATTATTTCGGTTACAGTCCACATAAGACCTAAACCAAATAGCATTCCCATGTACGGAGGCAAGTGCGTAACTGTTTTAAAAATCGGAACAAACAATAACGCTGATACTCCCAAGAAGAAAACTCCATTTCTTTCTTTTTCTGTAGTGAAATCTCTTTGATTTCCAAGAGAAGGACGAGTTATATTTCCTTTTAATGTAAATGATAAAATTACCAATGGTACTATCATTGAAACAAGTGAAGGGAAAATAACTTTAACTATAATATTAGCAGCAGTAATTTGTCCGCCAATCCAAAGCATGATAGTAGTTACATCACCAATTGGAGACCATGCACCACCGGCATTTGCCGAAAACACAACCACACCGGCAAACAACCAGCGTGTTTCCTTATCATCAATAAGCTTTTTCAACAAGGTAATCATTACAATTGTTGTAGTAAGGTTATCTAAAGCTGCAGACATGAAAAATGTTAATACTCCAAGAATCCAAAGTAATTTAACTTTGTTTGTAGTAGTAATTTTATCAGTAATAATCTTAAATCCTTGGTGGTGATCAACTACTTCTACAATCGTCATAGCTCCTAATAAGAAGAATAAGATCTCAGAAATCTCGACCAAATGGTGCTCAAGCTCATGCTTTACAAAGTGATTTGCCAACTCTCCCATTTGAGCTTCAGGAATACTAAAGCCACTTACTAAATCAACCCAGGCAGTATTAAGTCCTAAATTCAGGATATCAACTGCATTCAAAGCATAAATTGTCCAGGTTAGTACTCCAATTAATAAGGCTGAAGCTGCCTTGTCTATTTTAATCTGATGTTCTAAGGCTATTCCAAGATACCCAAGAACAAAGATTACGACCATTAAAATGTACATGTCTAATCTATTTTATTAATTTTTGGTTTACGAATGATATTATTTTATTCATCTCACAAAGAAATAATCCCCAAGAAGGATTAAAATAGCTTTAATATTGATGAAACTGGTTTAATTGATGCAAATGTAAAAAACTAATAAAGTTGAATACATAATAATGAAAATATTTAATTGCCTACCAAATATTCAAATACCCTTATACAATAAGGCTTTAGAAATACTTTAAAGAATACATGACAAAAGTCAGATGTAATCTTATACATATCTGACACTTTTTTTAGTGAAAAATTACAATGATCATTTTTCAGCTGTGTTGAAATTATAAATAATTCCTGTTGAATGATCTTTCTCAGCTCCTGTAACTTCTGCCAAACAATTTACCTCATTACGAATTCTGAGAATAGCTAAAAAACCAAATATTATTGCTTCTTTAAAATCTGTAATTTTTTGATCTGCAATTACCAATTTATGACTTGTTCTTTCCTTAATCAGAGAAATTAAGAAATCGTTATATACACCACCACCACTAAGCAACACAGTTTTATCTTTACCTATTAATGTTTCAGAAATTTGATTTGCTATATGATGAGTAAAAGTACTTAGTAAATCTTCAATGCTTTCTTTTTCATAAAAATCAATTATTGGAAAAATCATTTCTTCATTCCATTCTACTCCCAAAGATTTAGGATACTCCATTTTATAAAAATCAATCCCATCGAGTTTTTTCAACATCTCAGGTATTATTTTTCCGGATTTTGAAATAGAGCCTTTATCATCGTAATCCAAACCCAACCTGTTAGCAAATTTGTTCAAAATAGTGTTCACCGGACAAATATCAAAAGCTATTTCTCTCCCTTCTTTTTCGAAAGAAATATTTGCAAATCCCCCTAAGTTCACCCTGTAATCATATTCCGAAAAAAGCGATTTATCCCCAACAGGAACCAAAGGAGCCCCCTGCCCGCCAAGCACAACGTCCTGAACTCTAAAATCTGCAACTACAGTCTTTTCAATTATTTTATGTATCCATAATGCATCTCCTATCTGTAAAGTATATCCTTTGTCCGGATTATGAAAAACTGTATGTCCGTGAGACCCTATTACATCAAGCTCCACAATTTTTTCCTCTTCAATAAAAATCCTGACCTGCTCTGCCAAAAACCTTCCGTATTCCGAATGCAGTTCGGTTAATTCAAGAGCACTCATTTTCACTGAATTCCTCAAGTCACTTTCCAGCACCTCAGAATAAGAAACCGATTTTGATTTTAAAAGCTCGAAACTCCAGTTTTCACCATCTTTAGTATAGCTGGAATATGCTATATCCAACCCGTCTAATGACGTGCCTGACATCAGTCCAACTGCATAATATTGTTGTGCGTGCATAATATTTATTATAATTAATAGGATATTAAAGCTTAAAAATATATTTTTATTATCTCTAACCAATAAAATAAGACATTTAAATGGATTTTAATTTTACAGAAGAACAGTTAATGATTCGGGATGCTGCTCGTGATTTTGCGAGAACTGAATTACTGCCCGGAGTGATTGAAAGAGATGAATTAGCGAAATTTCCAAAAGAACAAATAAAAAAAATGGGAGACCTTGGATTCTTAGGAATGATGGTAGACCCAAAATATGGCGGTGGCGGTATGGATACAGTTTCATACGTGCTTGCAATGGAAGAAATTGCAAAAGTTGATGCATCGGCTGCTGTTGTAATGAGTGTAAATAATTCATTAGTCTGCTGGGGGCTTGAAGCGTATGGTACTGAAGAGCAAAAACAAAAATACCTGACAAAGTTAGCCACCGGTGAAGTAATTGGAGCTTTTGCTCTTTCAGAACCCGAAGCGGGATCAGATGCAACAAAACAACGTACTACTGCAATCGAAAAAGAAGATCACTACTTATTAAACGGCACAAAAAACTGGATTACCAACGGTAATACTGCATCTACCTATATTGTAATAGCGCATACACATCCCGAAAAAGGTCATAAAGGAATTAATGCATTCATTGTAGAAAGAGATATGGATGGCTTTGATATCGGTCTCAAAGAAAACAAGATGGGAATCAGGGGTTCAGACACTCACTCTCTAATGTTTACAGATGTAAAAGTTCCTAAAGAAAACAGAATTGGAGAAGATGGATTTGGGTTCAGATTTGCGATGAAAGTTTTGGCCGGAGGAAGAATTGGTATTGCCGCCCAGGCTCTCGGAATAGCATCCGGTGCATATAAAGCGGCACTACAATATTCAAAAGAACGTAAGGCATTTGGTACCGAAATATCCAACCATCAGGCTATAGCATTTAAATTAGCTGATATGGCAACTGAAATTGATGCTGCACGTTTTTTATGCATGAAAGCTGCATGGGATAAAGACCAGGGTGCAAATTACGATGTATCGGGAGCCATGGCAAAAGCGTATACCGCAACTATGGCTATGAAAGTAACAACCGAAGCGGTTCAGGTTCACGGCGGTTACGGTTATGTAAGAGAGTATCATGTAGAAAGAATGATGCGCGACGCTAAAATAACGGAGATTTACGAAGGGACTACCGAAATTCAAAAAATTGTAATTTCGAGGGGAATACTAAGAGATTAGAACACACAGACAAAGAGGCTGTCCAAAAAGTAAATTCTCGTCATATTGAGCGGAACGTAGTGAAGTCGAAATATCTCAGAATCAAACAACAAGATTCTTCGATTCCGCTACGCTTCACTCAGAATGACGATTTTAAAGACTTTTTGGACAGCCTCTTTATATCGATTTTTTCTCCTGTCCATCCAATTCCTCATACTTGGAATTATTACTTATATACTCGGGAACTATAAGTTTCATTTTTCTTACTATCTCAT
>JBDLJM010000143.1 GCA_039714315.1 Bacteroidota bacterium
GTTATACAAATATAAGTATAAAAACAGGTACTATGTAAAGCAAAGTAGTTAAAGTTTTCTTAAAACTATATTTGTTCAATTGAAAAATGTTATAATTTAGGCATCAAACCAAAACAATCATCATGTTAGAAAAATTGAAATTCAGAGTATTTCTGATATACAAACTGCCAATTGCTTTCATTGCCGGACTAAGATTAGTTAGTATAAGTGATGAAAAAACAGAAATAAGAGTGAAGCACTCGTGGTGGAACCAAAATCCTTTTAATTCGATGTATTTCGCTGTACAGGCTATGGCTGCTGAGATTTCAACGGGATTAATGGTTTACCGAAAAATAGAGCAAAGTGGAAAAAGTGTATCAATGCTTGTAACTAATCAGGAGGCAACTTTTACCAAAAAGGCTACAGGGTGGAATTATTTCAGGTGTGATGATGGTAATATCATATCAGCTACTATTGAAAATGCTGTCATTACCAAAGAAGGACAAACAGTTTGGGTAGAGTCAAAGGCAAAGGATGAATCCGGTGATGTTGTATCTGTATTTAGATTTCAATGGAGCATAAAGGAGAGGTGATTTTGAGTTTTGAGTTATGAGTTTTGAGTTAGTTAACCAGTAACCCTTGCCCTGAGCGGGGTCGAAGGGATTTGTAACCTACAAAAAAAAGTGTATGATCGAGTATAGAAACATTGTTTTAGAGAGAGATGATAATCTTCCTGTTTTGATTGATGTTTTTTCTGATGAAGGAACAGATAATAAGTCTGTAGTAATTTTTTCTCACGGCTATAAGGGTTATAAAGATTGGGGAGCATGGAATCAGGTAGCAAAGGAGTTTGCAAAAGCAGGTTTTATTTTTGTAAAATTCAACTTTTCACATAATGGAGGTACGATAGAGAATCCTATTGATTTTCCCGATTTGGAAGCCTTTGGGAAAAACACTTATTCAAAGGAGTTAAATGATTTAGGATTTGTAATTGATGAAATAGTTAGCAATGATCTGATTTCGTCATTGTATGCCGATTTAAATAGGATATATATAATAGGTCACAGTAGAGGTGGAGGAATAAGTTTACTTAAAGCAGCACAGGATAAACGGGTAAAAAAACTTTGTACGTGGGCATCAGTTTCTGATTTTGAAAGTAGATTCCCTAGAGGAGAGGATATGAAAAAATGGAAAGAAAAAGGGATTATGTACGTTTTAAACGGTAGAACCAAACAAGAAATGCCACATTACTTCCAGTTTTATGAAGATTTTGTAAAGAATGAAAAAACTTTAAATATTTCAGGTAATTTGCAAAGTATTAATATACCTACTTTAATTATTCACGGAAAGGATGATAAGTCTGTTAACTTTTCTGAAGCTGAGTTTTTACATGAAAATATTAGAAATTCAGAGTTGATCCCTATAGAAAATACAGAACATACTTTTGATGTAGTACACCCATGGAACGAAGTTAAGCTACCAAAAGCTATGGCAGCAGTTGTAAAATTAACTATAGATTTTTTAAGCCGAATGTAGAGTTATTTCAAATTTGTGAAATATTTCCTGCCTAATATATAAAATTGAAAGACCACACTTTTATGAATATAGTATTTATTTGAAGAGTTGTTGGTATCCCTTCGTTTTTTAATCATTTTAGGTAAATTTCTATAAAAAGAAAAATGTGATTTTACAATAGCCCAGGTATGTAGAGGAATACCTTCAAGTAAAAATTTAACTCCGGCAACAGCATCTAAAATTAATCTGGCTAAAATTAGAAATACTACACTTTTTTTAGGAGCATTTTTTAATACGGTGTATAATGAATTTCTGAAATTCAGGTATGATTTATGTGGGTTTGATTCTTTTAATGTAGCGCCTCCAACGTGATATACAATCGATTTAGGAGAGTACATTACTTTTTTACCCATATTATGAACCCTCCAGCACAAATCGATTTCTTCCATATGTGCGAAATAGTCCTCGTCGAAACCTCCCAATTCATTAAAAACATCTTTTTTAATGAAGAAACATGCCCCTGAAGCCCAAAAAATCTCTGATTCATTATCAAATTGCCCCAGATCTTCTTCTATTTTAGTGAATACTCTTCCCCTGCAGTAAGGATAGCCCAGTTTATCAATAAAACCTCCACCTGCTCCTGCAAATTCAAACTTGCTTTTATCTTTATAATCTAAGATTTTTGGTTGTATAACGGCAGTATTCTCATCTTTTTGAAATAGGTTTTCTATCGAATCCAGCCAATTCTCGCTTACTTCTATGTCGGAGTTAACCAAGGCTAAAACATCAGCATCAACATTTTGTAACGCTTCATTGTAACCTCTGGCATAACCGCCATTTGATTTGTTTTGAATTATCCTGACTTCCGGATATGTTTCCTTTAACCAGGAAACTGAATCATCATCAGAGGCATTGTCTGCAACAATCACTTCTGCATTGTGTGAATATTTTACTATTGATGGTAAAAACTTTTCAAGAAGATTTCTTCCGTTCCAGTTTAGGATAACTACTGCAATTTTCAATTTGATGGCTTTCTTATTATTCAGTGCAAATGTATAATATCAATTTTATTATTATACTATAAAATGATAATTACAATATTTTCCATTGCTTTTGTTTTTTATAATTAAATTTGTCGACCTAAACGATAATAAAAATGGAAGAAAAGAAAAGCTTTAGAGTTCATAGTTTTATACTATTTTTAGTAGCAGCTATAGCGGGTGTTTATCTTGCATATATACAGTTGAACGGATCACAAGATATTTATGCCAAGTTAATTTCACTTTTTATTTTTTTAACGGCAATGTATTTAGCCACGAAAAATTGGGTAAAAGATAACCCGGATAAGAACAAGAAAAACTGGTCTGATTCAGATCAAGTCTGATATTAGAAAAAATAGAAGCTATTCCAAACTATTACATATGTTTAATAAAGGAGATAAAGTTACTTTCATAGATGATTCTATAAACGGAGAAGTATTGTCTGTTTCCGGATCGGAAATAGTTATAGAAACAGAAGATGGCTTCGAAATGAAATGTACATCAGAAGAAATCATAAAAAGAGGAGGGTTTGATGATGCTATGTCTTCATATATCGATAATCGTACTTTTGATAGGATTATGAAAGAGAATTCTATGGACAAAAGGCGTGCTTCTGTAAAAAGACCGTCACGAAAAGATGATTATCTGATAGAAGTGGATTTACATATAGAGCGTATACTTAAAAATTATAAACATATGGATTCGAGTGATATTTTAGAATATCAATTGAACCGGGCCAAGTATAAACTCGAAGAAAGTATGCGTAGCGCTAAAAAAGGACTTGTGTTTATTCACGGTCATGGAGATGGTGTATTGAAAGCAGAGTTGTATTCATTATTGAAACGATACAATGTTCAGTATTATGACGGAGACTATGCAAAATACGCTGGAGGAGCTACTGAAGTAGTATTCAAATAATAATTATAATAATAAATAGTGGCTGAAATTTGGTAGGCTGCTAAATTAAGTGAAGATGAAACAAGAAAATTACAAAATGGTCGCCAAAACACTTTTTGGTTTGGAGGAAGTGTTGGAAAAAGAGTTAATGCTTTTGGGAGCACGTAATGTGAAAGCTTTTAACCGTGGTGTTTCTTTCGAAGGAGATAAAGGCTTTATGTACAAAGCAAATTTATGGTTGCGAACAGCACTGCGAATATTAAAACCAATCAGGACTTTTAAAGTTAATAACGAAGAAAGGCTATATAAAGCTATTTTCGGAATTGCCTGGGAAGAAATATTTGATGCTGATAGTACTTTCGCTATTGATTCAACGGTTAACTCCGATTATTTTACCCATTCGCAATATGTTGCCTTAAAGTCGAAGGATGCAATTGTTGACCGTTTTAGGAAGTACGCCGGTAAACGTCCTAATGTTGATGTAATGCACCCAAATGTTAGGATAAACATTCATATTAGTAACGACAGCTGTACTGTATCGTTAGATAGTTCCGGTGAATCATTACACAAACGTGGATATAAAACAGAAGTTAATATTGCGCCAATAAATGAGGTTTTGGCAGCCGGAATGATTTTGCTTTCAGGATGGAATGGAACATCAAATTTTGTAGATCCAATGTGTGGTTCGGGGACAATTTTAGTTGAAGCCGCAATGATAGCACAAAATATACCTGCGAATATACACCGCAAAGAGTTTGGTTTTGAAGGTTGGAAAGATTTTGATCAGGAGTTACTTGAATTGATTACGGAAAAAGCACTCGATAAGGAGAAAGGCTTTTATCATAAAATTATTGGTTATGATATTCATTATCCAACAGTAAGTAAAGCAAGGATTAATATTAAAAATGCATTATTTGACGATATAATCGATATAAAGAAAGCAGATTTCTTTGAGACAGAAAAACCCGATGGTCCAACATTGGTGATGTTTAATCCTCCATATGGAGAAAGGATTGAAGCAGAAATACCTGAGTTGTATGGAAATATAGGTGATACGCTAAAGAAAAATTATTCAGGTACAGAAGCATGGCTAATTACTTCAGACATGCAGGCTTTAAAATATGTTGGACTGAGAACTTCGAGGAAAATAAAGTTATTTAACGGTAAGTTAGAAACCCGTTTTGTTAAATACGAACTTTATCAGGGGAGTAAGAAAGCGAAGAAAAACTAGTTCAGGTTGAAAAACGACTTAAGTAATTTTAAATAATAAATAATTGGAAGTAAACAGAAGGAAAGGATATTTATTCGCAATAATGTCAACTCTGGCAATGTCGAATGTATATATATTTAGTAAAGCCGCATTAAAAGAAGTTAATCTTGCTCAATTTGGTTTTTATTGGTTTGGGATAGCCTTGATTTTATTGTTTTTGGCAATATTTGTAAGGGGTAATCAAAAAGAACTTAAGGCTCTGCAGAAAAGTGATTTTAAAGTTTTGGCTACAATCGGATTGTTGGAGATTTTTTCAACTTCTTTTTTCTTTATGGCGATTAATACAATTGAAAATCCGGCAATAGTATCTTTCTTAGGGAATTTAAAGCCACTGTTTGTTATATTACTGGGGTTTATAGTGTTAAATGAAAGGTTTAAGGGAATAGAAATATTTGGGTTGTTTATTACCCTAATTGGAGCTGTAATACTTGGTTATAAACCAAATTTAACATTTAAGATGCTTTATGATGGTGGTATATTTTATATTTTGACCTCTATTTTCTTCGGAGCAATTTCTATGACATACATTAGAAAGAATCAACTAAAAATACCTTCAATAATTTATGCTACTTCAAGGTCCTTTTTTCTTTTTGTAGCATCAATTATCTTCCTGATTTATACCGACAGTTCTTTGGCAGTTTCTCAAAATGCACTGGTGAACCTCTCTTTTGGAGCCACTCTTGGTCCGTTTTTAGCGGTATTGGCATCTTATGTAGCAATTAAAAATATGGAAGTAAGCAGGGTTTCTTTGGTAGGAACATCAAAAGGCGTTTTCGTATTACTGGGTTCATATTTGGTTTTTGGATCACTTCCGGATACTTATCAGATCATCGGTGGATTAATTACTATTGCAGGAGTTATAACTATTACTTTAGGAAAGAAACTAAAAAGGAAAGCGGTCAAAATCGATTAAATAAAATACAGGAATGCAAAACCTAATTGAAAAACGGATTGGAAAACTAAATTTTCTTCTGATTGTATTTATGCTTGTAAACCTGTTACAGGCAATATATACTCCAATACATGAAGATGAAGCTTATTATTGGGTTTATAGCCAGGATTTGGATTGGGGTTATTTTGATCATCCTCCGGCAGTAGCTCTAATTGTTAAGATAAGCGGGTTACTGTTTAACTCAATTCTGGGGATAAGGTTTATCACCGTTTTGTTGAGTTTTTTTGTAGCCAAATTAGTTTGGAACCTGATACCCGAAAGTGACAGAAATCTTAAAAATTCTGCTTTAATCTACTTTGCAATTCTTATTTCTGTTCCGGGGTATAATATGTACAGTTTTATTACAACCCCCGATGTTCCGTTAATATTTTCTTTCGTGCTCTATCTGTTTGCTTTAAAAAGAGTAATAGCAAAGGAATCAATTATTAATGCTGTATTTTTAGGTCTTACAGCAGCAATGCTGATATATTCGAAGTATCATGGAGGAATATTAATAATACTCAGTGTTATAGTTCAGCCAAAGTTGTTAAAAAGCCGGACTCTCTACCTGGGAGGATTATTGGCACTGATATTTATTACTCCCCATCTGTACTGGCAATATAAGCACGATTTTATTTCGTTCGATTATCATCTTTTTCAAAGAACAAGCGGAGCATTTAATATAGAAAATCCTCTGGGATACCTAGGAAGTACTTTTGGGATCTTAAATCCTGCATTAATGGTCTTAATGCTATTACTTAGCTTTAAATACAGGAGGTTCATATCAAAAGATGATAATTTGTATTTCAGATTGTTTTGGGGATTATTAATATTTTTCTTTTTCTATTCTTTCAGGGGAAGAATTGAGGCTCATTGGGTTGTAGCGGCCTTTGTTCCTATGGTTGTATTGTTGCACGGTTTATTGGTAAAGTATAATAAGTATACAAAAGGCAGTAAGTATATATTTATAATAAGTATTTCACTGTTACTAATAGTGAGAGTCGCATTAATATTGTCGCCCGAAATACAGAAAGCTACTTTGGGAAAAGGTAAAGACTATTACAGTGAGATTGAAAAAGTAGTACCTGCCGATGCTAAAGTTGTATTTTTTAATTCTTTTCAGAATGCCTCGAAATATCAATATTTTTTCAATAAGGAAGCATTCTCATATAATACGGTTTACTACAGAAAGAATCAGTATGATGTAGAAAATTACGAAGAATCATTTAATAATTCCAAGGTGCTTTTTAAGGGTTGGTGGAACGACGGTAAGCTTGACACAATGAGACTAGGAAATGGAAAATTATTCAGATATGTTATTATTGACAACTACACCATATTCACTAAAGTGAAAGGTAATTTTGAGGCTTTTCCGAAAAAATTACAGAAAGGGGAGCACAGTTTAAGTGTTACTTTGCATAACCCTTATGATTATGATATTGATTTAGAGAATAATGATAGGTTCCCTCTAAAGCTAAAACTTATGTTGGTTAATAAAGAAGAGAAGCGGTATTTTGTTGATTTGAAATACAAACTGGATAAGTTGAGTGCAAAATCTGATTATGAAGAGATAATGAGTTTCACCCTTGGAGATAATATACCCGAAGGTAATTATGACTGCCAGATAGTAATTGATTATATTTATCCTCAATATATTAGCAGGAAGTATAATGTTGAAGTAAAATAGAAGGCTTATTATGGATAAAAAACAAGTTCTCGGATTGCTGAATCAAATGAGTAGAAATACACTTATGGAAACTCTGGAGATGGAGTATATAGATTTGGGAGAGGATTTTCTGAAAGCTAAAATGCCCATAAATTCAAGAGTTTATCAGCCAATGGGTATTTTGCACGGAGGAGCTACTGCTGCATTGGCCGAAAGTGTAGGAAGTGCGGCATCGGCGGTATTGATGAAATCTAATGAGCATGATATTCGCGGAATTGAACTTGCAATAAATCATATTAAGTCAAAAAAGGAAGGTATCCTTTATGCTACGGCGAAGTTAATGCACAAAGGAAATACTTTACATTTGTGGCAGGTAGAAATAAAGGATGAAGAAGATAAATTGATTTCTCTGGCTAAGATTACCAATATTGTAAGAGAGAAAAGAGAAGATAAAGGATAAAAGATAAAAGATAAAAGGTTCAGCTTATTAGTTACTGTTTGATTGTAAAGTCAGCCCTTCGACAAGCTCAGGGACAGAAACCAGTAACAGGTAACAAGTAACAAGTAACAAGTAACAAGTAACCAGTAACCATTAACCAGTAACAAGTAACAAGTAACCAGTAACCAGTAACCAGTAACCAGTAACCAGTAACAAGTAACAAGTAACAAGTAACCAGTAACCAGTAACA
>JBDLJM010000144.1 GCA_039714315.1 Bacteroidota bacterium
TCCTCTAAATTGCCTTCTAAACTCTTTAATTCTGGCATTGAAAGATTCTGCAGAAGCATGTTAGTTAGTCTACACCTCTCACTAATCTAAACTGTCCTTTATTTAGTATTGGCTGAAAGCCATACTTAATTCCGGTCAAAGGCAACGCCTTGACATATTGTGTAAATGTTTAATCTGCCCTTTCAGGGCGTATTCATATTTTGCATCTTCAACAAAAGGTGATACCTTTTGTTGAATTAATCTGCCACTTCGTGGCGATGACAAATTGACTACTTACAGTAGTACAAAATATAATATTGTCAACTTTACCCCCTCATCCAATTGATTATTCATTAATGAGAAATAAATGCAGTAAACCATAGACTGAATTGGTCGAACCAAACGCTTTATATAATTTTCTCCCCAAAAATATGATTTGACCCTTTACTGGATCAAGTCCATTATTACTGAGGGTTGTTGATATGCACGGCCGTGCGTATTTACATATATACTTTTACGGTTGAATATATTTTCGTATATTATACGATATCAGTGCTTTAAGTGTAATATGTAGCCTATGCTAAGAAAATTTTCCCATATATTAATTCTGATATTTATCGCCACTTCCTGTACGCATGATGTTTACCGGGTTATAAAATATTCGGATTATGATAAGGATACTGAAGACTATTCTGATTATTTTTTTCCAAAGGATGAGTATTACGTTGTAAAAAACAGTAATTATTATTACGTAAAAGCCGATACAGTACTACACTTTAAAAAAATACTTTATCAGGGGGTTGAAAATGGGTTTCACAGGACTCTGGTAAAGGATGATGCTGATCGTACTTACTTTCTGGATGCCTATGTTGATATTGGGTATTATGACGATGAATACGTATATGTAGATGTGATAGACACCGGAACCAAAGAACAGTTATTTCGTTTTGTTTTGGACTGGAAAAACAGAATGAAAGATCTCAGCCTAAATGAAAGGATAGCTGAATTGGATAAATAGTTATTATACACGTCATGTCGACCGGAGCGATAGCGTAGTGGAGACATCTCATGAAAATTAGGATTAATATAATTAGATATCTCGGCTTCACTACGTTTCGCTCGATATGACGATATAGGTGTCATTATCTTACTCCACCTTAAAAAATTCTTCGAGCTCCTGTAAGGCTCCCTCGCTTCGGTTCATATCTTTAACCATACAACCCTTCTCCAGAACAACAATACGCTCGCATACTTCGGTTACGTGGTTCAGATCGTGACTCGAAATAAGTATTGTTACTTCTTTGTTTTCGTTAAGAGTTTTAAGGATGTTTTTTAATCTGAACTGCGTACTCGGGTCAAGATTGGCAAAAGGTTCATCCAGTATTATAACTTCGGGATTGCCGATTAGTGTTGCCACTATACCTGCCTTTTTTTGGTTACCTTTCGATAAGTCTCTAAGGTATTTGTTTACACCGAGTATTTCACCGTTAAAAAGTTCTTCGAATTGTTCGAGGAATTCTTTTAAGTCGGTTTTGTTCACTCCGCGCAATGAAGCTATAAAATCGAAATATTCATCAGGAGTGAGATATCCTATAAGAAAGCTCTCATCGATATACGAAGATGTAAATTCTTTCCAGGAAGTAGATTTATTTACCTGAATTTCCTGATTTGTAATATGTCCGCTTGTGGGTTTTATTAAATCAAGTAGGAGGCTGAACATTGTTGTTTTCCCCGCACCGTTGTTTCCAACCAGTCCGAACGACTGACCTTTGGGGATTTGAAGGTCTTCGATATTTAAAACAACTTTGTCTTCGTATTTTTTTGAAATATTCTGCAGGTGTATCATTTTCTATATTGTTGAATTGTGTAATATCTTGTTTTGCGTGAGGGATGGAGGCGGCATCCTTTTTATTGCCTTAGCAATAAAAAGATATAGCCGAGAGCCCGACCCCGGCTACTGAACTTATTTTGTCTTATGGCAGACAAGGGATAAGTAGCCGGGGGCACGCCCTCACAATCACTCTTATTTTTCGCTAAAAGCTTCAATTATTTTATATTTTCTTTCCGCCAGCTGTGTTGCGACGATGTATATTAATTTTTGATGAAAAACTATCCCCAGTAATCCCAGTATAACTATTAGCGATATACTTCCTGCAAATCCGTAAATCATATCGCCAATCCAGTATATTAAAACAGGTAGTGCCAGTATCGGGATTACCATAAGCCATTGTTTTGCTCCCGTGCCCTGATAATTCATAACTGCGCTGCGGCTCAGGTCGATGGCTTTGTTGTTGAACGACGACATCATTAACAGTAAAAGAATATTTACTCCTATATTGTAAATTGCGGCAGCAAAATGGAGCAGCAGTATTTCCCATCCAAAGTACACATAAGGTATCGACAAAACAAAGAACAAAACCACTGCGATTGACATTATTGCAAACTTTGATTTTACATAAGTCAGCAGGTTTGTGCGCTGTGTCATAAGCATTGAATAGTGGGCACTGTCCCAGGCGGGAATATATTGCCCGAAATTGATAGCGAATACACCGGTAATGAAAACCGCTACAAAAACCATAAATGTTGGTTTATCCTGATAAACAGGGTTTGGATAAAATATAAGTCCGTAAAACAGAAGGGCAAACGACATGTAGACTAAAGTTTTAGGGCGTTTGTTTCGCCAGATCATTTTAAGGTCGAGTTTTATATATGGTGCTATTTCTCCAAAGCTGTTGGCCCATTCCATTGAATTAAGGCTTGCTACTTCCGATTTGCTTTTTACGGTATCGTCGAGATTTATTCTGGAAACTAAATAGTTATAATTGATGTAGTAAAACAGTAATATTGAGGCAAATGGAATAAACAGCAGGATAGGTTCTCTTACTATATTGTTTAGCAGTATGCCAAAGTAATGTTTAGCCGAAAAGATGTTGAAGTAATCAAGTGCATAAAGGATAACAAAAATTATGAGTGCAGGTAACAGAAATTTCACGTTATCGTTAAAGGAGCGTTTTAGTATAAAGTTCAGATAGTTGTTACTCATTAAAAACATTGTCACAGCTAAAATCCATGTTAGAATTTGAGGAGTGCTATATCCGTAATGCGGGAGGTTGAACGAAAATGGAATTATAAAAAGTAAGGGAATATAATTGAAAGCCGAGAATTTCGACTTTATCAGCAGGTAATTTACAATGGTGCTTTTCTCTATAGGAAGATGTAGAAAGGGCTTTATGGAAATTACCGGTAAAGACTGCATCATAAATCTCACGAATAAATCCATGCCGAAATATGTTAGCAGAAAAGAGTTCACAATTACAAGGGGGTCGCCACTAATTCCTATATCTTCTTCCAATATCCTCGGAAGAAGAAAGCCTAATGAGGCAAATACTGCTGCAAAGTAAAGAACAAAAAATCCCAACAGTAAATTGATGAAAATATTTTTGTTTCTCAGGCGCGACCGGAAAGATTCCTTTCTGCTAAGGGAAAAAAGTTCTAAGATCATGGGTTAATAATTTAGGTTTATAAATTTAGAATTATTTTGATTTTAATATCTTAATAAAATCCTAATTTTTAAGTGTTTATTAATTAGGGAGTTTAACTTATATACAGAAAGGATTATTGCTGGTAATAGTTGTAATTATTTACAACAAACACCGGACAGGTGATTGTTTGTCATGAAAAATTAATTGTTTGTCATTGCACTGGGCGTTTAGTCATTAAAAATTTGCAGGCTTTGTGATTTGCCGCATATTTGCAGAGTAAAAACAAGGGAATTGTAGAGATACAAGTTTTTCATAGTAAGATTTTGGGTTAGTTAGAAAAGGTTCTTCAGTCGGAGAACCTTTTTTTTGTCTCATTTTTTTAGACAGCCTCATGAGTTTTGGAGATAGAGTGTTGAATCAGCTCAAATATTTAACTCTAAACTTAACAATTAAACTCAGTGAACGTATCAGCATCCAAACGGTAAAAGCAATCCATATACCGTAGAGTTTAAGGTCAAAGTAGTCTGAAATATAAATTGTGGGAGCAAAACCAATGAAAGTTGCTGCTATAAGTACATTCCTAAGATATTTGGCTTCTCCCAGACCTTTAAAAATACCGTCAAAGGTAAATGCGAGGGCATTTATGGGTTGCATGGCTATTACCATCCAGAAAATGCTGTAGAAAATATTTAACACTTCACGGTCGGCGATAAATATTCGGCCAATTGTATAGTAGCCAACAGTATAAAGTGCACCGAGAACCACAGCAACAAAAACACTGTATTTACTCAGGTCGATTCCTAATGTCCAAAGGCGTTTGTAATCTTTTGCTCCGAGTAACTTGCCGGATATAGCGTTACCTGCATTGGCATATCCGTCGATAAAAAATGATGAGAATAACCAGATATTCATCGCAATTGTCTGCGCTGCAATATACTCGTTGCCATAACCTGTGGCGTATTTATTTGCGAGATATATGGCATAGTTCAGTGCGGCAGTACGTATAAACAGGTTTAGGCTCATTTTTATAAGATTGCCCAGTTCGGGATGTATGCTACGGCTAAGTTTCAGGTTGAATTCTGTGTTTTTGAGGTATAAGTAAATACTAATAAGCATCATAACAAATTGTGAGATCAAACTTGCATAGGCTGCACCTTCTATTCCCATGGCCGGGATATTTGCATAACCGAAAACCAGAATAAAGTCGAGAATTATATTTATTACTCCTCCAATAATAGAAATATACATGGCCCAAATAGTATTCTGCATCCCTCTGAAAACTCCAAATATTGAGAAGGTAATCAAGGTGAACGGGAACCCGAATGCCCTAATTTTGAAATACGACACTGCATAATCCAATATCAATCCGTCGGCATTGTAGAGTCGGAAGATCTCGTAGGAGAAAATTGATGTGATGTAATAAACCAGCAGACTGAGCAGTAAATTCATGAAAATAGTCTGGGGAACAAGTGCTTTTACTTCTTTGAGTTTTCCTGCCCCGAGATATTGTGAAACTATTGCTGAAATAGCTGTTTTAGTCTGTGCCAATACCCAAATCAGAGCCGATAGAAAGGAACCTGCAATACCAACTGCAGCCAGAACTTCAGTTGCGTTATCGGGAACATTACCAACAATGGCAATATCTGATAAAGAGATTAAGGGCTCGGCAATACCCGCCAGAATTGCCGGTATGGCTAGCTTGTTAATTTCTTTGAGGGATATTCTTGACATGAGTTAATGCTATAATGGTTTATTGTAAAATCACAATAATAGTTCGTAACAGTGAAAAGGATGTTCGCTTTGTTTTGGGAAATATATGTCATCCAGTTTTTTATATCCCCTGTTTTGATAGAATTTATTATTACGCGGATTTTTACTGAAAGTATCAAGCCTTACACTTGTATATCCCATCGAATGAGCAAAACCTTCGGCAAAATCCATTAATTCTTTGGCGTAACCTTTTCTCTGATAGTCGGGATGAACAGCCAGTCGGTGGATATAGATACTTGTTCCCTGTGGGCTTAGCCATTTAATGTTTTCGTATTCTTCATCTTCAATTTCGGTTATCACAATTATACCGTAAATTTTACTCTCGTCTTTTATACAAAACAATTCCCCTCTTGAGATATCTTCACTCAATTTATTTTTTGGAGGATACTTTTCATTCCACTGATATATTCCATTCGAAATCATATTCGAAGCACAGGCTTTCGTTAAGGAGTGAATTTCTTCTATATCATTCTTTTCGGCTAAACTTATTAACATTTTATGGGAGATTATATAGTTGACAAAATTAGCATTTAATAGTGCATTAGCAAACGTAGAAAAATTTATCAGGAGATGTTTTTTATTTTATTATGAGAGGGGTATAGGTGTAAGTTTTGTTTATAATGTCGAAATTTGCAGAGATAAAAAGAAACAATGTAAATGGAAGATAAAATGCCATCGGTATTATGGACGGGAAAGCTTTCTTTTTTATCGAAATTGTTGGTTAATTTCGGTAATGCAATCGCATGGGCAACAGGCTATACCAAGAATGTTGATGCAATGAAAAAAAGGACAGAGAAAGGCTATTCAGGAGCATTGACCGACGATATTGCTAATTACGACAAACTTGGACTAAAGCACTATAGTAAAATCTCTGAAGCTCTTTTATACGGTAAATCGTTTATGGGAAAGACTGTACTTGATGTTGGCTGCGGTACGGGGGTTTCTGCTTTCATTGTTCTGAAACACGGAGCACAGAAGGTTGTTTGTGGCGATATATCAGAATATATGCTGAATAAGTGTGAAAATAAAGCAGAGGAACTCGGATACAACAACGGGCAGATTGAGTATATAAAACTTGATTCCGATTCTCTTCCATTTGAGAATGATTCCTTTGACATTGTGATTTCATCTATGTTATTGGGGCTTGTGCCAAATCAGGAGAAGGTAATTAAGGAAATGGTCAGAGTTCTGAAACCCGAAGGAATGATAAATATTGCTACTCACGGCCCCGGCTTATATCAAGAAGCTATAGAGACTGCTTTGTGGACTTTACCTAAACTACCTGCATTGGGTTATAGACTGGAATATTGGCCCAGAGATGAAAGGTACTTAGAGCAAGTGTTTCGGGAATTGAAATTGGATTATATTTCTACCCGGAGGATAACATGGAAAGAAAGCTTTAAAAGCGGACTTGCGGCCTATGATTTTTTTGCATCAACATCTTCAGCATGGTGGTACTCTGTTTATGCACCTGATAAAAGGAAAAAAGTAATTCAAAAAGTTAGAAATGCTTTCACGAAAAAAGGTGTTAGGGAGATCACAAGCGATATTGTTATTGCGAGCGGGCGTAAAGCATAAATGTTTTATAAATCCCCCTTTTTGTTAATTATAGTTAAACTACACTTAAGTAGTGTTAAGTATAGTATTCATCATGAAAATGACTGAATCTTTACAGTATTTTTGCGTCATTAATTAGAAAAAATAAAGATCACTATGATTAATGCAGCAAGGATTTCAACTATAATACTGGGTTTTGTATTGTTTTCAAATTTCGTCAGTGCACAGCAAAACCAGGGTCAGCCAAAATTGTCATTTTCGGCTTTCGATATAACACAAGACGGTAAAATATCCCAGTTTGAATTCGATACCGGGAAAAACAAGATTTTGGAAGATGCGCAGGGAAGCTCTGTAAAACTGGAAAATATTTCATTTGCCGATGTTGATGCCAATTCTGATAATGTAATTACTGAAGAGGAGTTTAAAAAGGTTTTTGAAGTAAAGAAGAAAACCGGCTCTAAAAAAGGTAAAGGCCGTGGAAAGGGTAATGGCAGGGGGAAAAGAAACAGGTATTGAGAATAATTAACTTTTAAGTTTGTTGTTTCTCTTTTTCAGATAACTCATTATAAATAACACTCCAACAATTACAAAAGGAACAGTTATCATCATAATAATTCCGAGACTCATCCAGTATGAATGATTCATGTTGTAGTTATGTTTGAATACCCAGGGAGACAAGGCGAGTCCGATGACTGCAAATAGAATTCCTCCTATAAGCTCCCATTTCCAGGCAATAAGAAGGATTAAGGTTAAAACAAAAGAAGGGATGAGGTGCATGGCAAAGGCACCAAGTTGTTTCCAAAAGGGTAAATCAGGTTCATAAGCATCTAAGGCAAACATACTGATGAATAAAATAGCCAGGATGCAGAGGATTCGGGGCGACCAGTGTAAAATTTTTATTTGCGTATTCATTTTACGGGTATTTGGTTCCTGTTTTCTATATAAAGGTAGTTAATAAATAAGTAATTATATATTGTAAATAATATTATATTTGCCCTCACAATCACGGGGATGTAGCTCAGCTGGCTA
>JBDLJM010000145.1 GCA_039714315.1 Bacteroidota bacterium
TTACATCCTTTCAGGAACATCAATTCCCAGCATGTTCATTGATGATGCAATTACGTTCGCTGTTAATTTTGATAAATCTAACCTGAATGATTTTAATGTATCGTTTTCAGCCTTTAATATCGATACATTTTGATAGAATGTATTGTAAAGCTTCACTAAATCATAGCTAAAATTGGCAATAAGCGCCGGAGAATGGTTGTTTGCAGCTAACTGGATAACATTTGGGTATGTCATCAGGTGCTTAACCAGTTCCTTCTCTTTTTCGTGAAGTTTTAATCCTGCGTAATCGGCCTTTTCAGTTTCTCCTGCATTACGCAATACAGATTTAATTCTCGCGTGCGTATACTGTATGAAAGGACCCGTATTTCCGTTGAAATCTACAGATTCTTCAGGATTGAAAAGCATTCTTTTCTTTGGATCTACTTTCAGCATGAAATACTTTAAAGCTCCCAATCCAATTGTTTTGTACAGCGATTCTTTCTCTTCTTCACTATATCCTTCCAGTTTCCCCAGTTCCTGAGAAATGGTTCTGGCGGTGTCTGTCATTTCGGCCATTAAGTCATCAGCATCAACAACAGTACCTTCTCTCGATTTCATTTTTCCCGAAGGAAGGTCAACCATCCCGTATGACAGATGATAAAGTTTCTCTGCCCAATCGAAACCGAGTTTTTTGAGAATAAGGAATAAAACCTTGAAGTGATAATCCTGTTCATTACCAACAGTGTAAATCATTTCGTTAAACCCAAACTCATTATGACGTTCGATTGCTGTTCCAATATCCTGAGTCATGTATACGGCAGTTCCGTCAGAACGCAGTACAATTTTATGATCTAAACCTTCTTCGGTTAAATCACACCATACTGATCCGTCTTCTTTTTTATAAAAAACGTCTTTTTCCAGTCCTTCGGCAACTACTTCTTTTCCTAAAAGGTAGGTGTTTGATTCGTAATAGTTTTTGTCGAAATCAACCCCCAGGTTTTTATATGTAACATTAAACCCGTCGTAAACCCATTGGTTCATGGTTTCCCAAAGGTTAAGTACTTCCGGATTTTTTGCTTCCCACTGGCGAAGCATTTCCTGAGCTTCTTTGAATATAGGAGCTTCTTTCTCGGCTTGCTCCTTATCCATTCCGTCAGCTACAAGTTTGTTAATTTCTTCCTTGTAAGCTTTGTCGAAAGCCACGTAGTAGTTCCCCACTAATTTATCGCCCTTTAAACCTGTAGATTCAGGTGTTTCGCCGTTTCCAAATTTTTGCCATGCCAGCATCGACTTACAAATGTGGATACCACGGTCGTTGATAATTTGTGTTTTAGCAACATTCCTGCCACTTGCTTTTAAGATTTCAGAAACAGAATAACCCAGTAAATTGTTTCTGATATGTCCTAAGTGCAGAGGTTTGTTTGTGTTTGGCGAAGAATATTCAACCATCGATGAAATGGAATTTTCATCAGCATCAACAAAACCAAAATTTCCTATATTTGAATTACCCTCAATAAAAGAGATGTATGGATTGTCGGAAATCACCAGATTCAGAAAGCCTTTAACTACATTGAAGTTTTCAACTTCGTCAAGTTTTTCTTTAAGATATTCACCAATTTCTTCAGCTGTTTGTTCAGGTCCTTTGCGAGAAGAGCGCAGATAAGGAAACACTACTAAAGTAATATCACCTTCAAAGTCTTTTCGTGTAGGCTGGAAGTCTATAGACTCTATTTCCAAATTATAAAGCGTATTTAATGCTTCTTTAACCCCAATACTAATATTTTGTTGAATATCCATTTTTTATTTTTTATGAGGTTGCAAAATTAGTAATTTAGTATAGAAGCATCAAAAATTGTTTTGACAGAATTTCATTGTTTTATTATATTTCTGCAATGTATTGGTACAAGATGAAAGTTATGGCGGTTATTCAGTTATTCATTTAAACACTTTATTATATAATTAATTCAAATTATAAATATTGCTTATACCCGCTGGGTGGTGTACGTTTTATATTAAATCCAATTCTTAAGTATAGGTTGGGAAACCAACCTTGTTCACTTTGTTCTGTATCATACTTAGAATAATACTCTTTATAATATCCAACACCAAAACCAATTTCAGACATGATTTTCTTACTCAATAATCTCCTCATTCCCCAGGTAGGAGCAATTATTACTCTTGGATAAACACTTGCAGATTCATCTTTAGAAATTACAAACCAGTCTGGAGTAAAAGTAGTTCTTATGGAAAAAAAGTTACCTGAATTACCTTCTATATTTTTAAATCTATTATTTCTGGTTTTTAGGTTGTAATACCACCGTGGTTCTATTGAAATTGAGGGTGTCAGAATACTTCCTTCAGAATTTGAATAATCAAAATCAAATCCAAACTCAGTTCTAAAAGTGATACTTTGAGTAAGTTTTGATTCAAAATGAATCCATGTGCCTAATAATCCTACCTGAATACCAACATTTGATTGTTCAACGCTTGCATTTTGCGAGTAAGCACTTAGGTGAATGAAAATTATTGTGATAGTTAAATAAAGCTTTTTAATCATTGTTGATTTTTATTCTAACGTTCCTGGTATATGTGGCTTTGGACGATTCTTAACTGACAGAATCTTTCAAGTTTAAAGTAGCCCTCCAAAAAAATGTTTATTATCTTATTTTCTAATAAACTGTTTTTGGAGGGCGGACTTTCTCAAATGGAAGAAATTTTCAATTTCATATAACTCCCGCATATGATTTTTTTAGCCGGTGTTATAACCATTTTTTTATTAAGCAATCAAAATATTCTGCCTTTAAAAAGTTATTTTTTGTTCTTCTTTGGTCTAAATGGGTAAATCCAATTTATAAAAGGTGAAATTTTTCTTGTTTGAACCCAAACTTTTCCTTTTCCTGAAAATGTACAAACCAAGCCTTCTCCTGAGAAAAATAATGATTTATATCCTCCAACTGATGAGACTTCGTAATCCAATCCATCTGTAAATGCAACGATATGTCCTGTATCTACAACATAGCCATCTTCTACGTCAATTTCTACAATACCACCATAGGAGTTAAACCACAAATCTCCTTCGCCAGAACATTTTATCAGAAATAAATTTTCTCCTGAGAAAAACCCTTTAATTAATCCTTGAAACTTTGTTTCTACATTAATAGAAAGAGAAGATGCTACATAAGCAGAATTTTGTAGATATATAGTCTCATTATTTAAATAAAGATGCTCTACATCTCCAGGTGTACCTGGCGCAATTTGAATTTCTCCGGCACCATTTTTAGCTTCAAACTCATTAATAAACAACGATTCTCCTGTAAAGAATCTACCAAAACCACCTTTTAGTTTTGTTTTCATCTCAATATTGGTATCCATTGTGGCCATTGCAGAAGCTTCTACTTTTAACTTTTCTCCGGATGGAATATCTACAGTAATAAAACCATAATCGGGCTTGCAATCAAACTTAAATTTAAATCCTTTTTTTTCTATTGTTTCCATTTCTATCTGGGTTTTAATTTAGGACCTAAAATAGCACCAAAAGATGATGTGTTGTGAGATTGAACCCAAACTCGTCCTGTTCCTTTAAATTTACATATTAATCCTTCTCCTCCTAAAAAAGAGCTAATCCAACTTTTACCTGCTTTTGACAAGGTAAAATTCAGCGATTCTTCAAAAGCTACAATATGCCCTGTATCCACAATGTATTCACCATTAATATCTATAGAGTAAATTGCGCCAAATGAATTAAATATTACTGTTCCTTTTCCATTTAAGTTTAACCAGAAAATCCCTTCTTTCGAAAAAAGATTTTTAAACCCTTGCCAATTAAAATCAATTTCAATATCCGGCGACGATGCTACATATGATCCTCCTTGCACAATAATTCCCTCTCCATTTAACTGGTGAACTTTCATGTCTCCTGCTAAAGTTGTACCAAGCCAAACTGTTCCCGGTAGATCAGTAGCTGTATAATGATTCATAAAAAAACTTTCGCCGGACAGCATTCTTTTTAATGCTTTTCCTATTCCTCCCGAACTTTTTTTATGTGTAGTTGTTTTCATTTTTACATTAGGACTCATAGCTATCATAGCCCCGGCTTCAGCAGTAAAATGCTCTCCGGGTTGTAATACAATTTTTGCAGCCGAAGAACCTGGTCCCAGATGTATTTCGGTTTCTAACCCATTTTTAATTAATGTTTCCATAATGCTTTTTAAATATTTCTGTTAACCCATGATGCCAAACCAGAGACACTCCTTGTTTGAATAAAGATTTTACCATTTCCTTCAACTCTGGTAACTAAACCTTCTCCTCCAAAAATGCTGGCAATTATTCCGCCTGATAACTGTGGTTTTAATTTCATAGATGGTTCATAAGCAACAAGGTGACTGGTATCAACAATTACTTCTCCATTAACTTCTTTTTCAAGTAATCCTCCATAAGCTCCGAAAACAACTTTCCCTTTTCCCGAAACCATTAATTTAAAAAGTCCTTCTCCTCCTATCCACGAACCCAATCCGGCATACTTAACACCTAATTTAATTGTTGAATCAGAAGCAATATAAGACCCTCGTTGTAAACAATAACTTTCACCATTAAGCTCTTTTACTTGCATGTCTCCCGGTGTAGGTTGGGTAATTGTAAGGTCTAGTGTTTTCGATGTGTTATTTGTAAAATAATTTACAAACAGTGTTTCTCCTCCAAAAACTGTCTTTATCAAGGCATTAAAAAAACCTCCATTAAATTTTGCCTCCATGTCTAATTCAGATGACATACTTGACATAGCATCTGATTCGGCAACAAAAACCTCTCCCGGCTCTAACTTAATCTGAGCGTGTGCAAAAGCAGGTTTTCCTTTTAACTTTAAATCCATATTTATTTATTGGTTAATTTATTTCGTATAAAATAGCTTCTTTGAAATTTTTGTAATTTAATTCTAAAGGGGTGTATTCTTCTTTTTGTTCTGGCTTATTTTTTAACGAAGTAATTCGTTCTTTTGTATCAGGGTGTGTTGATATAAATGACATAAGGCTTTCTAATTCTGATGATTCATTTTCTTTTTCTAATTTTTCAAAAAAAGTAATCATTCCGTAAGGGTTTATATTTGCTTTTTTTAAATATTCCCAGCCTTTATTATCAGCTTCTATTTCAAATGATCTGCTGTAAGCTAGAGATTCTAATTGACTCCCCATTTCTGTAACTGTGGCTGCAACAGCACTACCATCACCTATTAAAAAAGATACGATGGTAAAAATTCCTAATTTACTAATTGCACCACGTACATGATGTCTTAACGTAACGTGTGCAACTTCATGAGACAATACTCCCGCAACTTCTTCCCACGACTCTGCTCTTGTAAGTAAACCCGAATTAATTACAATTTTACCTCCGGGAAGTGCAAATGCATTTACATTATCATCTTCAATTACAAAAAACTCTAGATTAAATCCTTCCTGTTTAGCCTCATTAATAATTGGTTCTATTGTAGTTGTAATTACATTTAAAATAGAATCGTTATGTAAAAAAGCATAATCGTTCTCTATTGCAATGAATAATTTATCTCCTAACTTTTCTTCCCACTGTACAGGTAATTTATTGGCTAAACTATGAACCATATTATCCTTAAACAGGTAGAGAGAAGTTGCTAGCAATAAAAATAATCCGGCAACAATAGAAATACCCCAATAAACTTCATTCAATCCTTTTTTTGCTTCTTTTATATCGTTTACGAAAGCTTTTGTATTAGTAAGGATGGAATTGTTTAAAATGCGTTTATCTTTTGTGTAAATCGAAATATCTTTTTTGTATTTAGACTTGAGAAAGACAAATTTATTTCCGGCTCCTCCAGTTTCAATAATTAACTCAGATAATGGAAATTCGTATTCAAAATCTTCTACTATGATTTTTACTTTTTGATTTTCAATATGTAAGTCACCTTCCGATCTGCCAAAGGATAATTCCGGATGTATTAATATAGCAGTATAGATCATTGTTGTTTATTAGATGTAAAAGATTGTTTTTAGTCGTTAAAGATATAGTTGTAATTATACAATTCGTCCAAATGTTGCTTAACGTTTCTGCAAAGTTGGGTGTATATAAAAAATTGATAAAGCACTACAAAGCAAAGCCATTTATTGTAAATTGGTTTTCAATAATACAAAAAATGGCTTTGCGGAGCGAACGTTTTCTACTATACTTTTTGGAAAACAAAAATCTTTCTTGCTCCCAATTTTGTATAGCCTTTGTTAGTAGATTGGTTTTGCCTTTAGATTTCAGGGTTAAAATTTGGTATAATTATAGAAAAGAGATTGTAGGGAAGTTGCTTTTGTTTTGATGTTCTCTCCAAGCCGGAGCAAATTTTTCTAAGTACTTTTGACGCGTAAAAATTCCCACAAAGGTTTTATATTGTTTGCGAAAAATAAGGTGTCTTTCAGCAGCATTATCAACTAACAATGATTTTTCCCTGTTACATTTTTTGAGTGTTTGGGTTTTAAAAATTTCCATTCCAAATTTATTCCAGATAGGATGTCTTTGATACTGTTAAGGTCTGTATCATTATGAATAATTATCAACAGAAAACGGTTATTATCATAAAGAAAATTATAGATTTCGGCTCTTCGGAACCTATTATGCAGATTAAGTAAATCCAAATAATTTTGGAGACAAGACTAATATAAATAATAAAAAAAGGGATTCTGTATTGAAATCCCCTTTTTTTTTAAGTGTATAATATTAATTTAAACAGTTTTCGGTAAAAACACCTCAGCCATCATACATCTGGCACTTCCGCCGCCACAGGCTTCAATAGTATCGAGCGAACTATAAATTATAGGGTTGTATTTTTCAATAACTGCAATCTGTCCTTCTGTTAAGCTTTCATAAGCTGATTTTGACATCACCAGGAATTTATTTCCATCAGTACTTCCAACCTGCAACATGTTTCCAGCAAACCGGTCTACCTGACTTTCTGAAATCGGGATAATTTCCTTACCGTCTTCTTTCAGAGATTTAGCCAGAGCTTTTTTCTCTTTTTTATCATCGACAGAGTCGAGGCATACAATTGCGTAATCATCGGCAACAGTCATCATTACATTTGTGTGGTAGATGGCCTCTCTGTTTCCGTTTACGGTTTGATTAGCCGTGAAAATTACGGGAGTATATTCAAAGTCCTCGCAAAATTCAATGAATAGTTCTTCGTCGGTTCTTTCAGATATGGCAGCATATGCTTTTCTGTTTACACGATCCAATACTATAGACCCTGTTCCTTCGAGGAATAATCCGTCATCTTCGGCTTCTGAATAATCAATAACATTTTCAATACTGAGTCCTTTTGACTCTAATATATCCAAAACATCTTCTCTGCGTTCCAGCCTTCTGTTTTTTGCAAACATCGGATAAACCGCTATATTTCCGTTTTGGTGAAATGAGATCCAGTTGTTCGGGAATATAGAATCAGGAGTGTCGGGTTCTTTTGTGTCTTCCACAACTATTACATTTACTCCGCGGCTTTTAAGTTTTAACACAAAAGAGTTGAATTCTTCTAAGGCCTTTTCCTGTGCTTTTTCGTCACTGAGCCCTTCAATTACCTTTTGATAATAATTGTTACAGGCAGTTTCGGCATTGAACCTGAAATTAACAGGTTTTACCATCATTAGTGTGTCGGTGTATTGTTTCATAGTTTATAAGTTCAAAGTCTAAAGTT
>JBDLJM010000146.1 GCA_039714315.1 Bacteroidota bacterium
GACTTTAAACATGCATTTATTTAACAAATACGCATAACTTTTATTCATTTAGCAGAAAAAACATTTACTTTGACTAAATAATGTGAATATTTACTATTTTTCACATCCATCTATAATAACAATCAATAATGGCAGGAAAGAATAAATTTGGTGCATTTTCAGGTGTCTTCACGCCTTCGATACTTACCATACTCGGTGTTATAATGTACATGCGTATGGGATGGGTTGTTGGAAATGCCGGGTTAATCGGTACTATATTAATTATTTTAATTGCTCACATCATCTCTATTTCTACGGGTTTAAGCGTTTCTTCGATCGCTACAGATAAAAAAGTTGGTGCCGGAGGGATTTATTACATCCTTTCCCGAAGTATGGGAATACCCATAGGAGGTGCAATTGGAATAACCTTATATGTAGGAACTGCATTTTCTATTGCTCTGTATTTAATCGGTTTTGCCGAAAGTTTCAATTCTTATCTGGATCTCGATACAAGCATCAACGGACTTAGAATAACCGGTTCCATTGCACTTATCGTTCTTACCATTATTGCACTTATAAGTACTGCCGTTGCCTTAAAAACACAATATTTCATCCTTGCTGCGATAATAGCATCACTAATTTCTATATTTTTTGGTTCAAGCGAATTTGTACCGGAATCAATAATGATGTTTACCAATGAGAGCTCTGCCCCACTGGAAACTGTTTTTGCGATATTTTTCCCGGCAGTAACCGGTTTTACAGCAGGAATTGCCATGAGCGGAGATCTTAAAAACCCTAAAAAAGCTATTCCAATCGGTACAATATCGGCAATTGCAGTTGGCTTTGTCGTATACATAGGATTGGCTTTCTTTATATCGTATTATGTTTCTTCCGATATACTAAAAGAAGATTACAACATCCTTATGAATATTGCTCTTTTTGCACCAGCCGTTGTTGCCGGTATTTGGGGAGCTACTTTATCTTCTGCACTTGGAGGTATTCTGGGAGGTCCCAGAATACTACAGGCAATGTCGGTCGACAGTGTGACACCTCGTTTATTTAGTAAAGGCCGTGGAAAAGAAAATGAACCTGTTAATGCCCTGATTCTTGCTTTTATTTTTGCCGAAGCAGGAATACTAATTGGTGAACTGGATGTTATAGCGAGACTGGTTTCGATGTTCTACCTGGCTGCATATGGGTTCATCAACCTTTCATTCTTCCTTGAAAGTTGGGCTAATCCCGATTTTCAGCCTTCATTTAAGGTTAAACGATGGATTGGCCTCATAGGTTTTATAGCGAGTTTTGGAGTTATGTTCAAACTCGACATGCTTGCTATGTTTGGTTCAATTATAATTATACTAGGAATATTCTTTTGGCTGCAGCGAAAACAAATAAAACTTGAATCGAATGATGTATGGAAAAGTGTTTGGGAGAATATTGTTGCTAAAGGTCTGAAAGAGCTCGATCACAAGAAAGAAACCCAAAGCAGCTGGAACCCTAACATCATTGTTTTTAGCGGTGAAAGCGAAGAAAGGCCCCACCTGTTGGAATTGAGTAAAAGTATTTCGGGACGAACAGGAATGGTAACTAATTTCAACTTAATTAAGAAAAACGGAGATACTCCCCTGCCAAAAGACAAACAAATAATACAAGACAGCACTTTAGATAAGCTTGGTATTTTTGGAAGAAAAATAGAAGTTAACAATATTTATGAGGGAATTGAAAATATAGCTACTACCTTCGGTTTTTCGGGAATCGATCCTAACACTGTTATGATGGGTTGGGCCAAAGACATTAAAGACCCGGTTGAATATCTAAAAATGACTCTAAAGTTGATTCAGTTGGATTATAACATGATCTACCTTGATTACGATGGACGAAAAAAATTCGGCAGGTACAATACAATAGATCTTTGGTGGAGAGAAACCGACAACAAAAATGCTGAGATGATGCTTAACATCTCCAGACTGATAAAGCAATCTCCCGAATGGGAAAATGCAAAAATCAGAGTATTATTTGTTAACCACAATAATGTTGATAATAGTATTATTAAATCTAAAATCACCAACCTGACAGATGATTTAAGAATTAGTGCCGAAATTAAAATTATCAATAATGGAGTGGAACAAAAATCATTCTACGAAATAATTGAATTACAATCGGTAAACAGCGATTTAATAATTCTTGGTATTCCTAATATCAAAATAGAGAAACAGGCAGTGTTTGTTCAAAATACCAATAAACTATTTAAAACTATTGGTTCTACCCTGCTGGTAAAAGCATCGAAAAACTTTAATGAACTCCAACTGGACTTTACAGAAGAAAAAGTTATTCTTTCGAAAACAATTTCTGAATTAAAACCACTTTCAACTTCCAAAGTAGAAGTTTTTAACGACCTTGTAAGAGAATTCGATAATAAACTGTTCGAGACTACGGAATTTTTAACAGAACCGGCTTTATCTACATTATCGTCGTTTTATATAAAGTTTATCGAGAATATAAAACGAGAATTTCAAAAAACATCTCATAACCTTAACCGAAGAAACTCTGTAGACGCTATTTCGGCCGAATTAAAAAGTTTCCTTAATAAATATAGCGAGACTTCGGAAGACTTTAGAAAAAACAAACTTCCTACAATCCAGGAAGTACTTAACAAGAGACTTAGCAAGCTTATTCATAACAGAAATGAATTCATCAGGAATGCTCCGGCAGAAATAAAATTCCATTTTCCCGATAAAGAACATAAAGGTCTGTTTGCACAAAGAGACAAAATTTACTGGAAGAATTTAATCAGCTACTATAACGATGCTAAAGTTGTTCCCAATATGGAAAGAGTCTTTTACGATTTTGGCATTAAAAATTTTGTTGCTATAACAAAATTAGCTGAAGACATCACAAACGAATCTGTATTGTTTATTGAAAATATAGCTGCTGAAAAAAAAGACAAAAACAAATCTCTGGAAGATTACAACAATACCATAATTGATATTCTTGAAGATTTCAAAGACCAATTAATATTCGCTGAAACTCAGGTTTCGGGTAAACTAAATAATTTCGAAAGAGAAACATGTATCGAAATTATTGAGGAAATGGAAAAATCATATATCAATAAAAGTATAAAAAGAAAGAGCGGAAAATTAGATAAAAAGCTCACCGAAAAAATAAAGTCTGACATTTCAGGTTTCTCTAAAGATTGGTACCGAAACCAAACCTTTGCTCATGAACAGGGCGAATCGGAAATTAATTTATCAATAGTAGGAATTTCCGTTTTTGGTGTTAACCAAAAGGTAAAATATCATATTCACGACAGCGTTATTTCGCCTCATCACGATAAATTAAAATTACTTTCTGATGTTGCCGATAATATTCACAACAGCCTGATAAAAGATGAATTCAGGGAACTGGAAATAAAAGATACCGACAATCTTGAAGAAGGTATAGCTCATATTAACTTTAGCAACATTCTGGAGATAGAAGAGGAAAGTATCCTGGATATATCGCACTCGGCACCACAGAATATTGAATTGATGAGTGCTGACTCTTTTAATGTTTTCTTTGAAACCCAAAACGATGATGTTGAAGGTATTTCAATCGACCTTGCAAATATTCAGGATTTTATAATACAAAATTCTTACCTGTCGCCGTTACAGGTGTCTATGCAGCATCTGGAAAATAATTCAATTCACGTTTCTAATGAAATATACAATTCGGCAAATCTCTTAAAACATATAGCCGGTGAATCGATTGATAAAGAAAACAAAGAACACTATATAGATGTTGTAAGCGATGTAATTGACAGAATAAATTCCGGTCTTGAAAAATTGCATGATTATTCGGAAAAATTCAATTTCAGCATCGATGCTAATACCGGTAACACTTTGGCCGACCTCAACATAAGAACAATCATTGAAAATATTGACTCTTATCCAAAGATGTCGAAAAAACCGATTATTCACACAAAATTTCATGATTGGTACATTAAAAAGCAGAAAAACATAGCTAATAGTTATAGAACCCTTGTTAATACAATAGCCCAGCGAAAACAAAGTATTGATACTTTAAAATTCGATAAAGAACACAATCAATACCTTAACAATATTGAGCTAACAAACAACTTTATCGACTCTTTACAAATAAGCCCGGTTGTTGACAAAGAGCTTCCGTTCTACTATAAAAAACTATTTACCGGAAGCCATTTGGGTGCAGATAACCTACTTAAAAGAGACAGGGAATTAAGCATAGCAAAAAATGCCGTTAACAGAATCGACAGTGGTGTAAATGCTGCAATCATGGTTGTAGGGGAATCGCTTTCCGGAAAAACATACTTCAGCGAAACAGTGGCCAAAACACTAATGAAAGGAGAAAGACATACCATTACTCCCCCGCTTAAGCAGAAATTCGATATAAACGACATGCATCAGGCATTTCAAAAAACATTCAGCAAAAGTGGTACAACCGAGGCTATTTTAAACCAACTGGAACAAAAATCGGTTTTGATATTTAACGATATCGAAAAGTGGTGGATAAAAAGTCAGAATGGAAATGTGATAATAAATTATCTGGCTAAAATGATTGAGTCTTTTGGCGATAAGCATTATTTCATTTTAAACACTAACCTCCACAGTTATCACAATATCATAAAAAATTCTACCCTGGAAAAACAATTACTGACCACTATAATAATGTCGCCGGCAAGCCGATCGGGGTTAAAAGATATTATTATGGAACGACATAAAATTGCCGGTGTTGATTTGTGGTACAACAACAAGCTTATTACAGATGCCAAAAAGGTGGATCCTATATTCGCGGAAATACATAATAAATCGGGAGGAAACATAGGTATAGCACTGAATTACTGGATAAAAAATATCGATAAAAATAAAGATGACCAACTGTTTATCAGAAAAGGTGAAGAGCTGGACTTTCCCAATATCACAAACCCTAACTGGAAGATAGTTCTATATCAACTCGTAATTCACAACCGATTGACAGAGCACCAAATTAAATCGATTTATGGAGAGAATGAATATGCAAATATCATGAACACTATGGATGAAATTGTGAAATCAGGATTGATACTAAAGCAAGCTCATAATACTTATGCCCTAAACAAAAGAGCTAAACATTATGTAGAAGACTGGCTGAAAGATTTAAAGATTTTATAAGAATCGCCTAAAAACAATTAATTAAGACTAATATTACTTTATCTACCGTTATGGAAACTTATTTGGATAATATACCATTTTCGCAAATATTAATATATCTGGCAATCGGACTATTACTAATTGTAGTCTCAAAATTTATCAGTGCCTATGTTATCCCATTGCTGAAAGGAAAACAAGTCTCAGTTAGTGTTTCCTGGCAAAGAGTACAAATAGTTATATGGCTGGTATTCTTCGGGATGTTCTACACTGCAATGCTGCACGAAAACAGGAATCTCACTATTATTTTAACAGTTGTTGTAACGGGCTTAGGATGGAGCTATTGGCGAAATATATTTTCGGGAATACTTATTAAATTTTACAATCAATTTAATGTTGGCGATGAAATTTCAACCGATTTTGTAATAGGAAAATTCAAGGAAATAAATCTGGACCAGTCTGAACTGATAAATGATAAAGGTGAGTCTATCGTAATCCCAAACTACAAATTAAGAACGGCTGTTTTAAAACACCTGTATGAAAAAGACAGTGTAAACACCCATCCGTTCACCGTAAAAACTGCTGAAAACAAAACTCAGGAGGAAGTTTACAAAATGGTTTTAAACTGCCCGTATATTTCTACCAATCAGGATATTTATGTAGAAAAGATAGCTGATAAGGAATATATGATCAGAGCATCAATCATAGATAGCTCCCTCTCGGAAAAGGTAAACAAATATTTTCAAGACATATACAAAAAAGAAGCTGACAAGGCAGTAAATTAATTGTAATCAGACTTATAAAGTTGTATTTTTATAATACATATAACTTTATATGCTCTGTTTATAATGAAAATTAATCATAAATTTTATTTACTTTTTTTACTGATTTTAGGTTTTAACAATTGTTCGACAGCCAAAAATAAAGACCAAAAACCAGGCAATTTATGGCTCGGATTAAACTATGGAATAGGAACGCAGCAATTTTTTCCCTTCAATTCAGAAGACTACATCTACGATATTGAGTTTTATAAAGTCCGGATAAACTATCTCCTAAAAGAAAAAAGAAAATGGAATATCGAACTAAATATTGAGCCAAGTCTATATTTAGCCGAACACCAACTGGTCAATATATATTTTGTCCAACCAAGATGGGGTTATGATTATATGGAACAAAGAGAAGAGTTTACAGAAAAAAGAAAGTATAGAGAATACGCATTAAATCTGGGCTTGACATTCCGACATAAAACTTATAGAAATTTAAGCACTTACGCCATGGGAAGTGTTGGCCCGATGTATTCAAACACCGGCTCGGAACGCCTGAAGGAAGGATTTGCCTTTTCCGATATTTTCGCAATAGGCTTTTCGTACAATATCAAATCCTTTCTTATAGATCTGCGCTTTAGTATCAGACATGTATCTAATGCCGACCTGCAATGGCCCAATATTGGCCACAATAGTTCTAATTTGGAATTTGGCTTTATGTATCAGTTGTAAATATTCTAATTTACAAAGACCTTTTAACTGTTAATTTTTCTTATTCTTTTTATAAGGAGATAATTTATTTTTTAGTGCCATGTAATGCTTTACAAAAGCAACTATCTGTTTGTACTCAATTGCCATTCCGTCAATATCTTCCTGATCCATTTCTTTAATGTCGGACATTAATTCAGCATTTGGCAAAATGATTTTCTCGTCAATTATTGAGCAAAGCACAGATCTTGAATTTTTACCAAGTAAAATCCCTTCTTTGTCCTCTTCTTTCTCCTCTACAAATTCATCTTTAAGCTCATTGACAGCATCCATGTCTTTTTGATGGGGCATATCATAAGTCTCAAAAACAGAAATGTATCTTTCTTCTATTAATGGAATCAGAACTTCTTTTTCCTGATCTGTAAACTTGTATTTTTTCATGCTTTTTCTCTTTTCTCCCTTCTACTTCCCTTGGTTCCTTAGCTTGTCTAAGGACAGGGACCAAGGCTAAGGGCATGCTTTTATCTTTTATCTTTTTTCTTTCCTCTTTTCTCTTTCCTCTTTCCTCTTTCCTCTTTTCTCTTTTTTCTTTCCTCTTTCCTCTTTCCTGCCTGACTGCGTCACGCAGGCAGGTATCCTTTATATCTACGACTCCGCTTTCAGGCCTGAAAATTAATCATTTTACAGAAGATAAAGTGAATTAGTGAAAGGTATATTTTAAGTGATCCTTTTATATGCATAAAACCTTCAACAAACTTACATATTGCAACTAAACAAGGCTTCCTGTTACAGTATAATGCATCATTGCTAACAAAAAAGCCGTCCTGTACAGCAAGTATTAAGTAAACATTAGCAAGAATGGGGTAAACCACCTACAGGAAGCCTTTTTTTGTGTCCCGAATGCGAAAAAACTTGCCGCAGGACGACTAAACCTTTAACAGGACGCCTCACGGAGCGGCAGGAAGACGAATTTTTCCGGCAGGAAGACATTCCGAAGCCGCAG
>JBDLJM010000147.1 GCA_039714315.1 Bacteroidota bacterium
AACACACATTAAAAACAAAGTTCGTGAACTAAATAATTTTTAATAAAGTATAACTGGATTACCTGCCTGCCGTCAGGCAGGGATAAAGAATGATATGGGCATTTTGATGTTTATTTGGTATAAACTTCACCATAGCTATTATTATTCTGTTGCTCTGCTCCCATACATAGATAATATCGGATATTATTAACCTAAACACAGTTACTCCGTCTGATTTTCACTTCAGAGAGAGAGTATAATAGTAGGAGAGTTTGAGGGATGCCTCTCCATCACCCCGTCTCTCCATCACATTTTATCTCCTGAATGATTGAGTATTAATAAAAAACGACAATCCAATCACAAAATATTTTTATCCTTTACATATAATACAAACGCTATTTTTTTTGCCTAATAGCAACCAATTTCGATCAAAGTTACCGATAAACAACATTAAATTAAGCTGATTATCAGACATTTTAAACTTTAAACAACTCTAACATTCTTTTTTCTATTCATTTACATACATTATTTATACTTTTGCATCTTGATGGTAAATAAAGTCAAATGATTTTCAGAAAGAAAAAAGAAGAACAGTTCAACTATATAGATAAAGGTGAAGGACAACCTATATTATTACTTCACGGCTTATTAGGAGGCTTAAGTAATTTTGGAAGTGTAGTTGAAAAACTGGTAGATGACGGGTACAGAGTAATTGCTCCATCACTACCTATTTATGATCTTCCGGTACTAAAAACAAATGTTAAGAATTTAACAGAACATGTTCACAACCTTATACAACACCTTAATTTAGGTAAAGTTATTCTGGTAGGAAATTCGCTTGGTGGACACATTGCACTAATATATGCGAAAAAACATTTTGATAATTTAGCTGGATTGGTATTAACTGGTAGTTCCGGATTATACGAGAATGCTATGGGAGAATCTTACCCAAAACGAGGAGATTACGAATACATGAAGCGTAAAGCCGAAGAAGTATTCTACGACCCTAAAGTAGCAACAAAAGAACTTGTAGATGAAATTTACGATGTTGTAAACGACAGATTAAAAGCTATTCGAATTTTATCAATTGCAAAAAGTGCAATAAGACATAATATGGCAGAAGACATTCCTAAAATGGATCTTCCGGTATGTCTTATCTGGGGAAAAAATGATATAGTAACTCCACCAAATGTTGGAGAAGAATTCCATAGACTTTTCCCTAACTCAGAACTTCATTGGATTGACAAATGTGGTCATGCTGCAATGATGGAGAGACCTGACGAATTCAACGACATTTTGGATGACTGGATGAAAAAACATTTCTAGAATTATGAAAATAAACACCTCTTCTTTCGTAATAAGTAATACTGAGCTTGAGAAATGCCCATCAGAAAACAGGCTTGAATATGCCTTCATCGGCAGATCAAATGTTGGAAAGTCTTCTTTGATAAACATGCTTACCAACAACAAAAACTTAGCAAAAACATCAGGAAAACCGGGAAAAACACAATTGATAAATCATTTCTTAATAAACGATCATTGGTTTTTGGTTGATTTACCGGGTTATGGTTATGCTAAAGTTTCAAAGGTAATGAGAAGAGACTTTGGTAAAATGATTAGCAATTATATTGAAAATCGTAAAAACCTAATAAATCTTTTTGTACTGGTTGATTCAAGACATGAGCCACAAAAACTTGATGTTGAGTTTATGGAATGGCTTGGAGAAATTGGAATACCTTTTAGTATAGTATTTACCAAAGCAGACAAATTAAATAAACATAAGTTGGCAACAAGTCTTGATTTTTATAAAAATGAATTAAGTAAAAACTGGGAAGAATTGCCTAAAATGTTTGTGACCTCTGCAGAAACCAAGTTAGGTAAGGAAGAAATATTAGAATATATAGGTGAGCTTAACGAAGAATTGAAAGATCATTTTTTATCCTAAAAAAATGTTGTCAAAGGTAGAGGTAAGTTTTTTGCTCAAAAACTCCAATCATCGGCTGAGCTGAGGCACTGTGAGCTGATGACAAAAAAAATTAACCGCAACGTAGCGCAATTGCGCAGTGCCTCGGCTTAGCCGACGGAAGCAATCATGAACACCCACTATAAACTCTCGTGAATAAAGTAATGCGCAACGTAACGCAAAAATACTTCGCGAAAATTGGCGCATAACTTTGCGAAACTTTGCGGTAAAAAAGGTTGTCATGGGTAGATACAAAGTAGACGAAATGACAGCATAATTTTTATTTCTTCACTAACTCCAGCTTCTCTGCAAAATAATCGGAAAAATCTCTTAAATCCCCGGCCATTTTATCTTCATTGGTTGCTCTCTCAAGTGTATCGGCCATAGAAACCAGGGTTTGGTGAAAGAACCTTTTCATATCATCTATCTTCATTTCCTTTGTCCACAGATCTATTCGAAGAGTATCCTCCGATTTTTTATCCCAAACAGAAAGTAAAAATGCCAGAGATTCTGTTTTATCTACTCCTCCGTCAGGAGCTGACCAATACATCTTTTCAGGGACTTTATTAGTGTCCATTTCTACTTCTAAAGTTATCTTTGATTTATGATTTTCCATCTTTTTGTTTTTTTTAGAAGACTATGTATACTTTTACAAGCCCAGCAAGCATGTCTTCACATATTTATATTACTTTCTGGGCTTGTATTTCGACTTAACAAATATTTCTCTCGCATCGTTATTTTTCACAAGATCATCAATCGATACATCGTTATTTTCCATGTATGAATTAACAATCTGCCAACCTATCCATATACCTACTCTTCCCGGGGATTCGCGATCCATATCCAGGAAAAATTTTGTAAATGGTGCTACATCTATAAACCTCTTAGTTAGTCGAGGGTCAGTATTATATATGTACTTATTCTTTATCAGGTATGTCCATATCTCTGCTTCATTAGTTTCGCACCACTTTAACTCTTCCGGGCTATAACCAATTACGAGAGAAGCATCTTCACCCGGGAGCATTTTTTGAGTTAAATACAATAATTTCCCACTGTATACCATCTGCGACAAAAGTGTTTTATCATAAGGACTTTTCGACATTACAGTTCTTAAAAGAGCATCACTTACATCAACCTTTATCCTTTCAGGTCGCATGTTTCGAACCAAATATTCGGGAAATCCCGAATATTCTTCTTCTCCTGCACCCAAATACATATCCAGTGAAACAAAAAGCCTCTCCCCTGAAAACAAAACCGGATACTGATAATCAAAATCAGAAATAATGGTATATACATCAGGAGTATTAAACCTCGGGAAATAATACCTGATATGTTTAAACACCTCAACTATCTCGAAATATTCCTTATCAAAAGTTCCAAAAACATCTACTGTCTTCTTATATATTTTTTGCTCCTCAGAATCGTTAATCTTATTTACCCAAACAGAATCACTATATTCTTCAGGAAACATTAAAGGGTAATTAGCCTTTAATGTTGCCAGTGAAACTTCATCTGCATTATAAAACAAGCTGTCGAAACGTACAAGTTTTGAGTTCACTTCAATATTCGACACATCTACCACATTAGAATCAGTACACGATACTACAGTAAACAATACTGATATTACAAATAATATTTTTTTCAAATAATTCATTCCTTTAAAATAAAAATCAGCCAAAAATAAGAAAGGCTTCCTATATAGACTAATTAAATTTGTTCGATGTTTAGCGTTTAATGTTTGATGTTTCACTATTTTTGCTTCTCTAAAAAAATTGATCAAAATGAATTCTAAGAAAGTTATCGAACATATTACAGACTGGTTAAACTCCTATACAGAAAAATCAGGAACAAAAGGATTCATTGTTGGCGTGAGCGGAGGAATTGACTCAGCTGTGACTTCAACTCTAGCCGCCAAAACAGGTAAAAAGGTATTGTTAATAGAGATGCCTATACATCAGGATGCAACTCAGGTTACAAGGGCACAGGATCATATCAACTTCCTGGAAAATAAATATCCAAACGTTAAATCACTTAGGGTAGACCTCACCGAAACTTTTGGTAATCTTGTAAAATCTTTCCCTAAGACAGATTCAAGCAGCGAAGAACTTTCGCTGGCCAATACAAGAGCCAGACTAAGAATGACTACTCTATACTATTTTGCAGGCATCAATGGCTTACTGGTTGCCGGTACAGGAAATAAAGTTGAAGATTTTGGGGTTGGATTTTATACAAAATACGGTGATGGAGGTGTTGATTTAAGTCCGATTGCCGACTTGATGAAATCGGAAGTTTATGCATTAGGCAAAGAATTAGGAGTTATTGAATCGATTCTGACAGCTGCACCTACCGATGGGCTTTGGGGAGAAGACAGAACAGATGAAGACCAACTGGGAGCAAGTTACGATGAGCTGGAATGGGCAATGAACTATGTAGAAAAAAACTTAAACTCTGATTTAAACAGGAGAGAAGAAGAAGTGTTGGCGATATACAAAAGACTAAATAGTGCAAATCAGCATAAGATGAACCCTATTCCGGTTTGTGAAATACCTGAAGAACTTCTACAAGATTAAGTAATTCATTTATCTCTGGCTGCCAAAAACTTACTTATAATTATACCTATTATTACTGTGGAATAAAAGTTTCCAATCAACCCAAACAAAATAGTAACCCTCTGGGCAAATTGTGTTATTGGCGATATATCTCCATAACCAATAGTTGTTAATGTAACAAAACTGAAATAAACGAGTTCTGAATGTGGTTTTCCCGTACTACTCAAACCTGTAAATGAATTCGGGAAATTAATTTCGGTAAGAGTAAATACAACTCCTCCCATAACTCCCAACACAAAAAATCCAGCCAACAGTGCTCCTATTGTATTTAGATCTACTTTAGAAAAATCAAGTAATTCCCTGAAAATCTCATAAACAATAATAATATAGAAAACTATTAACAACACATTCGACAATGTTGCTAACCAAAGTGAAGAGATTATATTATTAAAAAAGCTCTCTACAATAACAAATAATCCCAGTATAAGTATAACGATAAACAACCTTTTTCGGGCAAGTAATACAATCATCCCTGCCAATATCGACAATGTACTTAGCACAGAATCCAACATAAAATTATCGTGCTCGATAAATGAAGGTGCAATAAATTCAACTAAAAATGTAATCCACAGAAATAAGAATCTATACCTATACAAAAACGCTAAATATGGTCTTAATTTCGTCATAACTGTATAATATCTTTAGGAAATCCAATCACATTATTACTACTACCTAAGACAACTTTTTTTACCACCAAGTTTCTCGAAGTATTTTTGCGTTACGTTGCGCATTACATAGCGTTACGTTGCGGTTAATTTTATTTGTCATCAACTCACCGTGTCTCCGCTCAGCCGATGATTGGAGTTTTTTTTAGAAAAACTTAGGCCTACCTAAGATACAAATCTTTACTAATTGCTACAAACCTACAATATTCCTCATCAAACAATTGACAATCATACGTTTATGTTTTTATTTGTAATAAATTTACCTTAAATTTAATAAATACATAATCAATACTGCGCCATAGTCACACATAAATTACTCTCTTACGCGATAATTCATAGTGTGACCATTGTATGTAATCAAAATATTATACTATGCAAATGAAAAGACTAATACCCTTGTTTGTTATTGCCTTTACTTTACTAACAGGCTGTGCAACTGTATTTACACCTAACAAAAGCCGCCTGACTGTTTACAACGGCTATCCAAAAAACGCAAAAGTGTACTTAAATAATGAGTATCTGGGAGAAGCACCATTAGAGATCTGGGTTGAAAATCACAAATTGGACAAGGAAAATCTGATTGAAATAAAAAGTGAAGGCTTCGAAACAGCTAAAATTGATTTAGACCTCAAAACTGATGCTGCCTATTTTATTGCTGATATGGTATCTATTGTTGGTTTAGGTATTGATTACTATACCGGAGCTATTTACAAACCCAAACCGGGAAATATTAAGTATAAACTCAGGGAAGCAGAAAGTGAAACCGGTTACTAGTTGCTAGTTGCTGGTTACTGGTTACTGGTTACTGGTTGCTATAAAATCTAAACACAAAAAAATGAAAAAATTAATACTTTTCTATATTATACTAATGTCTTCGATTGCTGTAAATGCCCAGATGACATTAGAACAAATAAAAGCAGACAAAAACTACGGTTGGTTTCAGCATTTCGAGGCTATAGCGCGTTACGGCGGGATAATGGCTCATCACGAAGAAATGGTTGATATGACATCTCACCCTTTCCAGGCATTGGAATTAAGAATAGGATGGCAATCGTATGGAACAGAAGATTTTCATCAAAAATTGAATTATCCAACATACGGAATTGGAGTATATTCCTCAAGGTTTCACACGAAAGAGATTGGAAATCCCAGTGCTATTTTTGGTTTCATAGACTTCCCTGTTTGGAGAAGAGACAATAAAGACAAACTGGATGTAAGTTTAGGGGTAGGATTATCTTATGAATTTAACCCCTATGACCAAAGCGAAAACCCCGGCAATATCGCAATCGGTTCTCTGGTAAATGTATATTTTGATTTGGGTGTAAAATACAATATTAATTTAGGCGAAAGATGGTCAATAAGACCGGGAATAAACTTATCTCATTTCTCTAACTCTTCAACTACACAGCCAAACTTAGGTCTTAACATGATTGATATTAATGTTGGTGCACTATACAGGTTTAACCCGATTAAGAGGTTTACAAAAGACAGATTTCCGGAATACGAACCGGCAATAAATCCAACATTTATCGAAAGTGTTCCCGATCCTATTTGGAAAAAGAACCACTGGCACATTAGAGGAGCAACAGGTGTAAGGCAGAATAAAAACACAAACGACAGCTATTACGGAATAGGACTGGCTACAATAGGATACACTCATCAGGTAAACTACATTTATAAAATAGGAGGCGGAGTTGATTTAATGTTCGACTCCAGTATCCCTACCAATTTCTGGGAATACAAAGGAGAAACAGCTCCGAAGAATGCAGCATATACAGCCGGGGTCAATGTTTCTAATGCTCTTATAGTTGGCCGCCTTGAATTAGAACTTCAGGTTGGACTGTATCTTTGGAAACAGTACCGAGATGATTTGTATGCGTATCTGAGGCCCGGATTCAAATTTTTTATAACAGAGCAACTATATACACACGTATCATTTAAGACTGAATATATTGGTCAGGCGCAGTATATTGAGTGGGGACTGGGAGTATATATTTTTTAGGTCTGTATGTTGATCTGAAAAGATAAAGTGACGAAATGAAATTCAGCGAACAACAGCTAAGAATAAAAGTACCAGTGAGCTAAGGAGCTTCAGCGAGCAACCGTTTAAAAATGGAGTGCCAGCGAGCTAAAAGAGGCCTGCCTGCGTGACTCAGTCAGGCAGAAAAGATAAAAGAGGAAAGATAAAAGAGGAAAGATAAAAGCTTGCCCTGAGCGGTGGTACTTGCCTGCCTGGC
>JBDLJM010000148.1 GCA_039714315.1 Bacteroidota bacterium
GCCTCTAATGTTGCCCCGGTAGTAATAACGTCATCTATTAGTACGATATGCTTTCCCTCAAACAGCTCAGGCTGATTTAAATTAAAGATCTCTTCAACATTTTTCCATCTGGCAAACCTGCTTTTCTTAGTCTGCGTTTCACTCTGACTAATCCTTACCAGATTATTTTTAGAGTACTCTGCTCCTAATTCCTCAGCAAAAGCCCTGCCGAAAGTATCTACCTGATTATATCCGCGCTTTTTTTCTTTCCTTCGGTGAAGTGGTACGGCAACAACATAATCTACATCCTGAAGTTTAGAATTATCATTGAGAACTTTGCCAAACCAGTTTCCCAACTCTACACCAATATCCTGATGACCTTTGTACTTTAAATTATGAATCAAATTTTGGGTTAAACCATTCTTATTAAAGAATAAGAAAGAACTTGCGAACTCAATTTTAGTTCTTCCATAAAATATTTTCTCTATTTGATTATCAGCACTTAAATGAAAATTTGTCTGTGGCAGTTTATGCCTACACTCTGTACATATAATTTTCTCACCTGTATTTAAGGGACTATTGCACGACTTGCATAATTTAGGATAAAATAGCTCAAAAAATGACGAAAATACATTCATATTTGCTTAATTAATTTGCTTGATGTTAAGTTTGAGTTAGTTTTGCATACGATACAAGAATTCAAATATTTATACGTTTACTTCGTATATCTACTAAATTTAATAAAATAGTAATAATGACTGAAGAAATAAATAAGGAAAATGCCAAGCCGGCGCAAAATACGCCTGAAAAAGCAGAAAAAGACCATAAATTAAAAACTTTGGTTTGGATGTTTGGAGTGCTGCTGATAGCTGCAATTGCATATATTATTTACGCATACAGCGACCATAAGGAAGTTCAGGAATTCCTTACCCAGGAAAAACTGGAAGTAGAAGGAGAACTTGCCAAAATGGAACACCAGTACGAAGGCTTGAAACTCGACAATGATACCCTTAACACCAAACTCGTAGCCCAGCAAGAAAGAATATCAGGACTTCGCGACTCAGTTAGTCAAATGAAAGCCTCTGTTTCTCTGTTGCGTAAGTACAAGAGGTTGATTAAAACCATGAAAGAAGAGAAACGTCAACTATTCCTTTTGGCCGATTCTCTTGATAGAATGAACCAGGTTCTTGTTGCCCAAAGAGATTCAGCTGAATTTAAACTTCAGGAACAAACTATAATGTCTGAAAAGCTTGCTGATCAAAACCTAATACTTGCTCAGGAAGTTGAAAAGGGAGCAATTATCGATGTTATCAACTTAAGAGCAGAAGGAGTTAAACTTAGTAGCACCGGAAAAGTAAGTTCTACCTCAAGAGCTCGAAGAACCGACAAAGTAAGAGTTTGTATGACTCTGGGAAGAAATAAACTGACTAAAATAGGAGAAAAAACTATTTATATTAGAGTTGCTACTCCTAACGATCTTCTTTTAGGAACATCTACAGGGGGAGATAAATCATTCACCGTTGATGGAGAAAAAATGAATTACAGCGCTAAATCTAATATTTACTACGAACAGGAAGCCTTAGACGTTTGTGTGTTTGCAGATGGTTTAGAAGACGAATTCGTGAAAGGTGTATACCTTGTTGCTGTTTATGTTGACGGAAGCTTCATAGGTGAAACTCAAATGAACTTGAAGTAAAAAACTTCTTCTTTATAAATTACAAGGTCCGGGGTTATTCCCGGACTTTTTTGTTTTTGGCACTGGGGCACACAAATTAAAAATCGTATAACTTGACAAGTTTACCTGTTAATGGATTTGTAATCTCAATGGAATAAATTGTTCATGTAGCTGATATAGATGCCTTATTTCTTAATAGTATTCCTTTATTTAACCACCAAGTTGCGCAAAGTAATGCGCTAAGTTTCGCAACGCGAAATTATTAATATCATGGATACTAATATCTTCTAATGAAAGCTCATTTTTTGAGCTTATCACTGTGTAATCTTAATTAATTCACGTGTGTCTAATTTTGTGTTCACGAATGCCTTGCAATAGCGAAGCTCTGCGCACCGTGTCTCGGCTTAGCCGATGATAATTTAGCGGTTATAAAAACAGGACTTCTTCTTTATAAAATTACAAGGTCCGGGGTTATTCCCGGACTTTTTTGTTTTTATACCAATTCATTACATCAAAGGTTTATTATATTTTCCGGATCAACGTCATTTTCTGGGGGAGAGTAAAACCTAGGATAATTTACTTTTGCCTTGGAATTAATTTTAATCCCCAGATTTTTGGGTTGATCCTATTTTTCCTATTTTTGATCTATGGATATACTCTTAATAATTATTGGTTCCCTCTTTATTTTAATCGGCATACTTGGATGCTTTTTACCGGTACTTCCCGGACCACCACTAAGCTGGATAGGTATTTTACTCTTGTATTTTACAGAGGGTAGCGGTATATCATCTACATTTTTATTTACCTGGCTTGCAATTGCCGCTTTTGTTACGGCTCTGGACTATATAATTCCAATTTGGGGCACAAAAAAGCTGGGAGGATCAAAGATGGGAGTCAGGGGGTCTATGATAGGATTGTTAATTGGCTTATTCTTCCCTCCTATCGGTATAATTGTCGGACCGTTTTTAGGTGCACTGGTTGCCGAACTGATTCACGATGCATACGATACCAGAAAAGCGTTTAAATCGGCATTCGGATCCTTTTTGGGCTTTATTTTAGGTACCGGACTAAAGCTGGGAGTATCATTAACACTCGCATGGTATTTTACGTTCGATATTATAGAACGATTCAGCTAAATTTCGATACTTCCCTATTTCGCCAAACGTAATCAAACAACATTAAAATAAATATTGATCCTACTACCAAAGTAGCCATAAAAGGAATATGGAATGTTGGAGCTTTAAGATTCTTAAAACTATTTGATATTAATGAAAAATAATAGTCTAGTATAGGTGAATTCTGTTCAATAAAAGATCCGGAACTTAAAACAACTAAAGATATTACTCCTAATAAGCTTCCATAAAGTAACCAAAATTTAGAGAATAAAGCAGGAGCAGGTTTAGGTGCTACAATTTTATCCATAACCTTATCGGTAAATCCATCCGGAGCCTTATTCAATTCTATTTTATCAATAAATTCTAAAAACTCCTCTTCTCGTATATTATCTTTTCTTCCCATAACTTTCCTCCCTTATTATTATATTTCATGAAATAATTCACCTGAAACACTCAGTAATTCGTATAGCTTCTTCCTGCTGCGAAAAAGTTTTACTTTTACATTTGATTCACTCAGTTTCATTATTTCTGCTATTTCCTTCATCTTTCTATCCTCAAAATAAAATAGGTTAATTATTTTTCCTCCCTCCACATCTAATTTAGATATAGCATCATGTACAACCATTTCTTTCTCATTTTTCAACAGCTGTTCAAACGGAGTCTTTTGATTATCATCCCTAACCTGAAATAACTTTTCGTCAATTCCAAAAGTATTTAAATTCTTTTTCCTCAACCTGGACAAACTCAGATTATATACAATCCTGTACAACCATGTAGAAAAAGCAGAATCTCCTCTAAAGGAATCTATCTTTTCATAAGCCTTAACAAAAGCATCCATCGATAACTCCTCGGCATCCTCATGGTTTTTCACTAACTTTAAGGCTATAGAATATACCATATCCTTATAATTATCAACCAAAACCCTATAAGATTCCGAGTCTCCTTTTCTGACTTTTTCTATAAATATATTTTCGTTCTTTAGCTCCACTAAACTTATTTGTAACTGAGTTCATTTTTCCCGTTGAACTGAGGTTATTAGCTTTAGACGCTAATATTATTTTGAAAGTTACAACATATAAAATAAATCTTGGATCAAGTCTATTTTCCGGGAATTATAATTTATAACAAAGTGCCCGGTAAAATGAAATAAATAAGGATTCTTTTGCCCCCTTCTACTCCGCTCAGTTCCTGAACCTGTCGAAGGACGGGCATACTTTTCACTTTTTTCTTTCCTGCCTGACTGAGTCACGAAGGCAGGTATCTTTTTACTTCCCTGCCTGACTGAGTCACGCAGGCAGGTATCTTTCTTCTTTTATCTTTTATCTTTTTTCTTTTATCTCTCATCTTTTGTAACCTTCTCAGAAAAACAGGCGTCAAATGAATTGAACAAAAAATATATCATTATGTTAGCAGAAATATTAATACCTATTACCTTTTTTGCCTCTGTGGTAGGAATATTATACATGTACTTCACTACACGACATAAAGAACGTATGTCAATGCTGGAAAAAGGAGCTGATCCCACATTATTTCAGACAAAACCTCAGTCCACATCCTTTATACTGAAATTTGGGATGTTGATGGTAGGTGTTTCAATCGGAATTATAACGGGATGGAAATTAGCAGGAAGCGAAGATGAAATGGAAATAATTATGCCGGCAACTATCTTCCTCTTTGGCGGAGCCGCTTTGGTAGCGACCTACTTTTTAGAAAGACACCTGAAAAGTAAAGATGAAACCAACGTAAGTGATTCAGCGAGCTAAAAATAAAAGACAGGACCAATCTTATACCAAATACATTTAATCTACTTAATAAAAAAAACTCTATTCCGATTAGAGTTTTTTTTATGCCTGAAAAAAACAAAACCCTGTTGTTTTATACCCCGTGTCAAGCCAAATATCAGCCTATGAAACGTACAAAATACACTTTCCTGCAAAATAACAACCTAAAACCCCAAAGAACAAAAAACACAACACACCGAAACAACAAGAGTACAATTACCTATACCTTTATTATAAAATGAAACTGAAAACACCTGACAACAATCATGTTAAAAAAGCAATTTATTGAAGTCCTATAGTATTGAGAGTAAAATAAAACATGTAACTTCGCAGAGTATTTTATACTAAATACATAACTAATAATATTTAAACAATACTTGACTTTATATAAATAAATTATGAACGTTAAAGAGTTAATGAACGGTCTGGAGGCCAAGCACCCAGGTGAGAAAGAATACTTACAAGCTGTTCACGAAGTATTAGAGTCTATTGAGGATGTATATAACGAAAATCCTCAGTATGAGGCGGCTAAAGTAATAGAACGCCTTGTTGAACCTGATAGAATTTTAACTTTTAAAGTTTCCTGGGTTGATGATAACGGAGATGTACATGTTAACCTTGGATATAGAGTTCAATTCAACAACTCAATTGGACCATACAAAGGCGGATTGCGTTTTCACCCGTCAGTAAACCTTTCAATTCTTAAATTCCTAGGATTTGAGCAAATTTTCAAGAATGCACTTACAACTCTTCCAATGGGAGGTGGTAAAGGTGGCTCTGACTTCGATCCTAAAGGAAAATCTGATGCAGAGATCATGCGTTTTGCTCAGGCATTTATGTTGGAATTGTGGCACCTGATAGGCCCTGAAACAGATGTTCCTGCAGGAGATATTGGTGTTGGAGGACGTGAAATCGGATTCCTTTACGGAATGTACAAGAAACTTGCCCGTGAGCACACAGGAGTATTAACAGGTAAAGGTCTTAACTGGGGAGGTTCGTTGATTCGTCCTGAGGCTACAGGCTTTGGTAATGTTTACTTTGCACAGGAAATGCTTGCTACAAAAGGCGAAACTTTCAAAGGTAAAGTTGTTGCTATTTCAGGATTTGGTAATGTTGCATGGGGTGCAGCTACAAAAGTTACCGAATTAGGAGGAAAAGTGGTTACTATTTCGGGTCCTGACGGATACATTTACGATCCTAAAGGTTTAGATGCCGAAAAAATTGAATACATGTTAGAGCTTAGAGCTTCAAACAACGATGTTGTTGCTCCTTATGCTGAAGAATTCCCGGAAGCTACTTTTTATGCAGGTCAAAAACCTTGGGAGCAAAAGGTAGATATAGCTCTTCCTTGTGCTACACAAAATGAGCTTAACGGAGATGACGCTAAGAAATTAGTTGCTAACGGATGTATTTGTGTTGGAGAAGGTGCGAACATGCCTTCTACAGAAGAAGCAATTAGCGTATTCCACGAAAATAAAATTTTATTCTCGCCGGGTAAAGCTTCTAATGCCGGTGGTGTTGGGGTTTCAGGTCTTGAAATGACACAAAACTCTAATAAACTTAACTGGACAAAAGAAGAAGTTGATGCTAAATTGCACCAAATAATGAAGGATATTCACGCTGCTTGTGTTAAGCACGGAACTGTTGAAGGAGGTTATGTTGACTACGTTAAAGGAGCAAACATTGCCGGATTCCTGAAAGTTGCCGACTCAATGCTTGATCAGGGAGTTATTTAGAAAATAAACCTAACCAAAATCTATGCTAAATAGTGAAAGCCGTCTCTTTTTTGGAGACGGTTTTTTTATTTCGGCGTTAGCGGCAAGCAAAACGAACACGTGCTTAAGTAAAGATAACAACACGTGTTAAAATAAAAATTCATATATTTGCACGTAGAAAGACAAATTTAATAACACGTATATGAATACTAAACTCACATTAACAATAGAAGAATCACTAATTGAAAAGGCTAAAACATATGCTAAGGGAAAAGGCAGAAGTTTATCAGACCTTATTGAAAATTATCTTAAAGTAGTTATCAAAGAAGAAAATATTTCGGTAGATAAAAACACTCCAATTACAAACTCATTGAAAGGCTCTTTTAATATGCCTAAAGACTATGATTACAAGAAAAATATTTCGGACAGACTAACTGAAAAATACTTGTAACATGAAAAGTATACTTATTGATACAGATATTATTCTAGATTTCTTCTTTGACAGAGAACCTTTTTCTGAAAATGCAGCAGAAATATTTTCTCTATGTGAGTCTAAAACTATAAAAGGATATATAACTCCTGTTATTATTAGCAATACATATTACCTGTTAAGAAAAATAGCTTCTCATGATAAAGTTTTAGAAAAATTAAATCAACTTCTGTTAATAACAAATGTTCTAATAATGGACAGAGAAGTTGTTATTAATGCAATAAATTCAAAATTTAAAGACTTTGAAGATGCATTACAAAATTATTCAGCAATTAAACATGGAAAAATTGAAGCTATAATTACTAGAAATATAAAAGACTATAAAAATAGTGACATTGGTATATTTACTCCTGAAACTTACTTGAAACTTGAGAAAGCCTGCCGCTAACAAAGGGTCATACGTAATTCGGGCAGATTGTGCCAACTTGAAAGTTTTGGCTCTGTGCTAAATTGAAAGTTCGTGCTTTGAAAATGCCCGTACTACGCATACCCATGAACGATAATAATAACTGAAGTATCCCATGTCTTTTTTTTCGCTATTTCCGGCTCTCCGATTGGTAATCTCCGGATCAAGTCCATTTTCTGGGGAGTCTTAAAAAATCAGGCATAAAGTTTACATAATCTGAACAAGAAAAATAGGATATCTTTCACTCCTCTAAATTGC
>JBDLJM010000149.1 GCA_039714315.1 Bacteroidota bacterium
AAAAAAAGAAGGCTTGCAGAAGAATCTACAAGCCTAGCAACTACCCAAATTTACCATGAAAAAGCAACTCTTATGACTTACTTACATGACAAATATATATTAAGATCTTAAACCGTAATCCTTAAACAGTTAAAGTGTATGAAATTTTCGATTAACAAACAACGTATTTCGTAACCAACTGATACCTTGGCTTTTATAATCAGACAAAATTATCCGATTTTAATTCAATTTCTCTGTAAGCTTACTCATTACCTGTTTGGGCTCCTTGCCTTTATATAGTATTTTATAAATAGCCTCCGTTATAGGCATGTCTATATCGTATTTAGACACCAACTTTGTAATACTTTTTGAGGCATAGTAACCTTCGGCTACCATATTCATTTCCATCTGAGCTGATTTAACAGTATACCCCTTCCCTATCATATTACCAAACATTCTATTCCTACTAAAAACTGAATATCCCGTTACAAGTAAATCTCCTAAATATGCAAGGTTATTTATATCCCTTTGAATAGGATAAACAACTTCGAGAAAACGTCCTATTTCTCTTATGGAATTAGACATCAATACTGCCTGAAAATTATCTCCGTATCCAAGGCCATGTGCTACCCCTGCAGCTATTGAATATATGTTTTTTAATACCGCAGAGTATTCCGTTCCGTATATATCGTCCGAAATTTTTGTCCTGATATACTCACACGAAATTTTATCCGCAACTATTTCAGCGTGCTCTGAGTTCTGGCAAGCTATCGTTAAATACGACAACCTCTCCAATGCAACCTCTTCCGCATGACAAGGCCCGGTAACAACACCTATTCTATCATAAGGAATGGAATATTGGTTATGAAAAAACTCTCCTACTATAGTCCCGGTTTCGGGGACAATACCTTTAATTGCCGAAAAAATAATCTTTTCTCTTAATTGAGGCTTAAAAGCATCAAGCTCCTGCTTTAGAAATGCAGACGGAATCGCAAATATAAGATAGTCGTAATTATCGACAATATCGTTCAGATTATTACTCAAATCAAGCTTATTCACATCAAACTCTACCGAACTTAAGTAATTAGGATTATGATGGTTTATTTTTATATGCTCCAAAGCATATACATTTCGCATATACCATCCAACCTTTTCCTCGTTTTCAACAAGCATCTTCACAATAGCTGTAGCCCAACTACCACCACCTATAACTGCTATTTTTTTATTATCATCCATATAATGATCAATTTGTCATCACCTTCCTGTTTTTTTCACAGGAAAATATCCAACGCAAAATTAACATTTTATATTTTTATGTTACTGTCAAAGATCATCTAAAAAAATCTTTGTACCTATCTATCTACAAAAACGCATATACTATTAAGTTAGAACGCAATAAGAAATAAATAGCAAACTAAATTTTTACAATAATTAATTAATCATAAAATATTATCACGAAAATCCCCTCTCATTCTTAATTTTCTCATAAGCTTCCTGAACTTTTTGAAACTTTTCTTTAGCTCCCTGCATGTGCTCTTCACCTAAATGATGTACCCTATCCGGATGATATTTTCGCGCCATTCTTCTATATGCTTTTTTCACATCATCATCGGAACTTGCCTTTGTAACCTCCAATATTTTATATGCATTTTCAGTATCATCATAAAACATTGCCTTTATAGAGCCAAAATCCTGAGGACTTATATAAAGGTATCCTGAAATGGTTTTAATAGTATGAACTTCATCTTTACTTACATGTCCGTCGGCTTTAGCTATTCCAAACAAAAAATGAAGAAGCTGTAATCTGGAAGCATGATCCATATGGTGGGCAATCTGCATACTCACCTGGCGAATAGAAATATTTTGATTATTTATTATCTCTTTAAACAGTCTAAAAGCCTGGTTTGCTCTTTCTTTGCCATACATCTGTACAAAGTGATTTCGAACGAAATCGAGTTCAGGCTGAGTAGTTTTACCATCAGCTTTAATTACCGCAGCAGAAAGAACCAACAGAGAAACTTCGAAATCGCCTGATTGTGTTCCTGTATATCCTTCCCGGCTCTTTTGGAAATCTTCAATATCATTCTGGCTCATACCATGAAATGCCGAACCTAATGCATATCCTAAAATAGCTCCTATCGGTCCGCCAAATGCCCAACCAAGTCCCGCTCCTATCCATTTTACAAATTTTGCCATTATAATTTTTTTTATTATTAATATACTTCACTACTAAAGCACCATAAGATTACAACCTCTTATATCGCTATGGTCGAAACGCCCAATAACTTCGAAAGATTCATCTTCATGCAACCTTCCCAAATCCTGAGTAGCAATAAATGAACAAGAATTGATATTAGCCAAATCAATTACATTTAAGCCTCCTGATTTTCCAAATGTAATATAAGAAAATGGATCTTCAGTATCGCGAATTAAAACTTTCATCCACGGCGGACACTTAAAAACACCATCACCTTTTGAGTAAGCCTGCGACAGGAGTTCCGTCATTCCGTATTCTGAATGAATTGATTTTACACCAAAACCACTCGTGAAAATTTCATGTAACTCTTCCCTTACCATCTCTTTTCTTCTACCCTTCATACCCCCGGTTTCCATAATAGTGGTGTACTTTAGATCGAGGTTATAGTCATCCAGAAAGTCTAAAAGTGCGAAAGATACGCCAATCAGAAGTATTTTCTGCTTTCTGTTTTCAAGTCTGATTATCGTTTCAACTAATGTATCGTGATCTTTCAGATAAAATCCACTTTCGGGATGCCCGCTTTTCTTAATCAGATCATCAACCATGTAAATTAATGATGAACCTGTTCGCTCCAGATAAGCCGGTAATAATCCTAAAACTACGTAATCTTTTATGTTGCCATAAAAGTATTTAAATCCCTTTAGATAACTTTCCTCATAAACCGACAAGTCGCTCACAAAATGTTTACTCTGCGACATTCCGGTAGTTCCACTGCTCAGGAATACTTCCTGTTCCAACAAATCATTACTAACAACCCTATGCGATTTAAAAAACTGTATTGGAAGAAAAGGAATATCTTCAAGTTCTTTCACTTTTTCTACATCCACATCTAAATAATTAATAAATTCGCTGTACACTTTATTCTCTTTTGCCTGGTATTTGAATACCTCTAAAGCAATAGTTTTGAAAGTTGTAGAGTTATCTATTTTAAAAATGCTATTTTTAAGTGTTTCAAATTTCATAATTCATCTGATGAAATCAGTACTAAATAATATTTCCACAAAGTTATTATTAATACTTGTAATAATAAACTTAGGTAGCTGTAGAAAAATTCAAAGCTATCCGCCTGAACCCATAATTAAATTCGAGAGTGGGTATTTTACAATTGAAAAGGATACGCTAGAGAACAATATACTCTATTATAATTCCAACTTAAACTTCACTGACGGTGACGGAAATGTTGGTTGGGAAGCCAGTGAAGAAAAACCGGATGCACAAAGACCCTGTGACGTTATAAACACACATGACCTGTATGTAAATTTATTTGAAGAAATTGATGGTGAATTTGTTAAAAGAAAGTTTGTAACAGACTATCATTGTGTAAACGACACTTTAACTGACAGTTTAGGTGTAAATGTATTACACGCAAACCTGCCTTATATGCTGGGCAGGGGACAGGCAAATTCACTGATAGGAAATATTGAATACAAGATAGAGCTTCCTTCCTTACGCTCGAAAACTATTAAATTCGATTTTCAATTATGCGACAGGGACAACAACTACAGCGAGATTATCGAAAGTCCTGTTTATGGCGGTGTTGAGCCCCCGGAAGAATAATACCAACTTAAAATAAAACTGATCGACATGAATTATTAATTCACGGATTGATAATTTTTTGTATTCATTAAATCTTTAGGTTCAACAAAGTTAAATCGAAGATTCGACGAAGTCAATCGCTCCGCTTATTTCTAATTCATCTATCAATCACTTTGAATTCATATTGATATAAAAATGAGGACCTTATCAAAGATAAAGCCCTCATTATTACATAACTATCAAAACCTATATTTATTACATCACTACAAAACTAAGTGTTTTAGCTAAACCTTGACCTGTGATCATTAAAAAGTATTTTTGAGGTATTAAATCTAAGTTAAGTTCATTATGTCCTTTACTAAGTTTGATGCCATCCATAATTACTTTTCCATTCATATCATATACAGTACCAACAGCTTTTACCTTTAAATCAATATTCAATAAATTAACCGCAGGAATAGGATATACAGAAACATAAGTATTGTCGGAATCATTTATACCCAATGCATTCTGTCCACAAGTATCTAACCACACAGCATCAAAGTCCTTAACAAAGTCGACATTTGCTTCTGCAGCAGCGACGTCACTTACACAAATCGACATCAACAAATTCTTATCACACGACAAATTTGTTAAATTTATATTTGCAGAAACATCCAATTCCGTCATATCATTTGACGAACAGTACAACTCTGTTAACTCTAAATTAGATGAGAGGTCTATTACCGGCACTGAATTTACTTCCATTGACAATATACTTAACTGTGTGTTTGCGGATACATCCAATACACTCAGTTCATTTTTTTTACAATATAATTCAACCAATGCGGTATTTGCCGACAAATCTAAAGAAGTGATATCATTACTTCCGCAGTTCAATGTTATTAACTTGGGATTTGAAGACAGGTTTAAATCTGTTAAATTATTAAGAGAACAGGACAAATAGTCTAACTCCGGATTTGCACTAACATTAATACTATTTAGTTCATTTGAAGAACAAGACAACTTTTCCAGTGCCGGATTTGCTGATAAATCTAAACTTGTAAGACCGTTTCTTGAACATGAAAGATACATAAGTGAAGTATTAGCAGATAAATCCATACTTGATATATCATTACCAATACACGACAACCCTATTGTATTAACAAATGCTTCAATTCCTTCAACACTTACTATCTTTTTACGATTTACCATTATCATTCCGGTAACGGCTTCTGCTTCACTAACGGATATTTCACCATCTCCTCCCGTATCGTAACCGGCAGAAATTAAAGCAGATTTAAAATTCTCATCAGGGATATTTACATTTTGTGCAAAAGAAAATTGTGCAGCAAAAAACAGAATAAGTAGTAAATATTTTTTCATAAAGTCAGTTTTTAATTCAATTAACTATTTTCTCTGTACATATTATAGTACTAAAATTACAACTCCCTTGTAATAACATACACATTAACTGTAATCTGAAACTAAACTAGAAATACCTGCCAACTAATAAAAGCTAAACACAAATAAATAAGAAAAAAAAACACCTGGCTACTTGGCTAAAAACCAATATATTAACTATAGCCTTGTTGTTAATTTTTACGAATAGGGAAAAAATTACAACATTTGCGTATGAAACCAACTACAACATATATCTGCCAACTACTTAAACAATTAACAAGTACATACCCCAACAAATATATTTTATAAAAAAAGTCTGTCGAAAATATCCGACAGACTATTATATCTTTTATATACTCAAAACCTACTTATAGTTCCGTTTTCAAAACACCGCCTAAGCTTGCATTACTAGCTAAAATAGCATATTGTTTCAACCATCTGCCGGGGACCTCTTTTTTAGGCATTTTCCAATTTGAACGGCGCTTGGTAATTTCTTCTTCGCTCAACTCAACTTCTATCTGATATGTGTCCACATCGATAAAAATCTCATCTCCGTCTTTTAATAAACCTATCATCCCCCCTTCGGCAGCTTCAGGTGAAACGTGTCCTATTGACAGTCCTCTTGTAGCACCTGAAAAACGTCCGTCGGTAATTAAAGCCACATCAGCTCCAAGTCCCATACCCATAATCAAACTTGTTGGCGAAAGCATCTCCTGCATCCCCGGACCTCCTTTAGGTCCTTCGTAACGAATTACAACTACATCACCTTTCTTAACTTTACCTCCTTTGATACCTGCTATTGCATCGGGCTGAGAATCGAAACAAACTGCTTTTCCTTTAAAACTTCTTTCTCCAACGATTCCGGCAGTTTTAATAACACAACCTTCTTCGGCTAAGTTTCCGAATAAAATTGCCAAACCTCCTACTTTCGAGTAAGCATTTGCCAACGGGTGGATTATAGTTTCGTCCTTAATATCTGCATCGGCAATACGCTCACCGATTGTAGAACCTTCAACGGTAAGGTTATCAGAGTTAAGTACTCCTCCCCGCTTATTAATCTCCTTCATCACTGCACTTACACCTCCTGCACGGTTGATATCTTCCATGTGAACATGCGAAAGTGATGGTGAAATTTTAGCAATATGGCTTACGTTTTTACTAATCTCGTTAATTTTTTTAATATCAAAATCAACACCAGCTTCTTTTGCAATCGCGAGCATGTGAAGAACAGTGTTCGAACTTCCTCCCATAGCCATATCAACTACAAAAGCATTGTGTACAGCCTGTTCGTTAAGTATGTTTCTGATTTTATATTTTTCTGATTGCTGCTCATCTTTTGCAATTTCACAAACTCTGCGTGCAGCTTCTCTCAACAATTGTTCCCGTTCCTTAGTAAGTGCAAGTACAGTTCCGTTTCCTTTAAGTGCGATACCCATTGCCTCGATAAGAGTATTCATTGAGTTTGCAGTAAACATCCCCGAACAACTACCTCCACTCGGACAAGCTTTACACTCCAGTTCTTTAAGGCGCTCTTCCGTCATTTCACCCTTCTCAAACTTCCCGATTCCTTCGAAAACTGTAGCCAGATCAACAGGAGTCCCATCGCTTAAAACTCCTTTTTTCATAGGTCCTCCGGTAACAAAAACAGTAGGTACATTTACCCTTAAAGCCCCCATTACCATACCCGGAGTAATTTTATCACAGTTAGGAATAGCAATCATTGCATCTAACTTGTGTGCATTCATTACAGTTTCGATACTGTTAGCAATAAGTTCGCGTGATGGTAAAGAGTACAGCATTCCATCGTGCCCCATTGCTATACCGTCATCAACACCAATAGTATTAAATTCGAAAGGTATACATCCATTAGCACGAATTTCATCCTTAATTATCTCAGAATATTTATTCAGGAAAAAGTGTCCCGGAATAATTTCAATAAAACTATTTGCTACTCCTATAAATGGTTTGTCAAAATCTTCTGTTTTCAACCCTGTTGCTCTTAGCAAACTACGGTGAGGAGCTTTATCAAAGCCCTTTTTTATTTCATCACTTCTCATTTTCTTTCAAATTAGTTTTAAAGTGTAAGCACATTCGCAAACATCTACTTTCATCTACAATGATGAATGGCAAATGTAGAATTTTTTAGGTTTTGGAAATAAGGTGAAGGGTGTTTTTTTTTGATTTGCCTTGGGCTATTTTTCAAACCATAAAAAGAATATAAGGTTCATTTAAGTTTTTTTTCCTGTATGCTCTTTTATGT
>JBDLJM010000150.1 GCA_039714315.1 Bacteroidota bacterium
ATTATTTATTAATGAGAAATAAATGCAGTAAACCATAGATTGAATCGGTCCAACCAAACGCTTTATATAATTTTCTCCCCAAAAATATGACTTGACCCATATTATCCGGAAAACTCATCTTACAGATAAAAATTCCTGATAAAAATCACAGAGATTAGCATCGTTATTATCCCTACATTAGTATTCAATTTAAAAACTCTCTGACCAAAGAGAATCATTGAGAATAATAATACAAACTGTTTAAATAATGAGCGATTTTATATATCAAGAGCCTTTTCCAATCGAAAAGGACGACACAAAATACAGACTCTTAACAAAGGATCATGTTTCTATTACTGAAATTGATGGCCGAAAAATAGTTAAAGTTGCACCAGAGGCATTAAGATTGTTGTCGAAAGAAGCAATGACAGATGTATCTTTCCTGCTCCGCCCCTCGCATTTACAAAAATTGGAAAACATATTGAACGATCCTGAAGCTACCAGCAATGATCAGTTTGTAGCCTATACCTTAATACAAAATGCAGTTACTGCTGCCGAAGGAGAACTACCAAGCTGTCAGGATACCGGTACTGCAATTGTAATGGGTAAAAAAGGTGAAGATGTTTATACAGGTACAAACGATGCCGAACATTTATCGAAAGGTGTTTTTGACACTTATCAGGAAAAGAACCTTCGTTTTTCGCAGGTAGTTCCGTTAACTATGATGGACGAGAAAAATACAGGAACAAACCTTCCGGCGCAAATCGATATTTACTCTACTCAGGGTAATGCCTACAAATTTTTATTTATGGCAAAAGGTGGCGGATCGGCAAACAAAACATTCCTTTACCAAAAAACAAAAGCTTTGCTTACTGATGCAAACCTCAAAGAGTTTGTAAAAAGCACCCTTATGGATTTAGGTACAGCTGCCTGTCCTCCTTATCACCTGGCATTAGTCGTTGGGGGTACTTCGGCAGAAGCAAACCTAAAAACAGTGAAACTTGCATCGGCAGGATATTTAGACAACCTACCTACTACAGGTAATGACGGAGGTAGAGCATTCCGCGATTTGGAATGGGAAAAAATAGTTAAAACCTTAACTGAAGAAGCCGGTATTGGAGCCCAGTTTGGCGGTAAATATTTCGCCCATGATGTTAGGGTAATACGTTTACCTCGTCATGCTGCTTCTAACCCTGTGGGATTAGGTGTTTCGTGTAGTGCCGACAGAAATATAAAAGGAAAAATTACCGAAGACGGTATCTTCCTTGAACAACTGGAAAAAGAACCTGCAAAATATCTTCCGGCTAAAGCTCCACACTTAGAGCCTGCGGTTGAGATTGATCTTGACCGACCAATGGAAGAGGTTTTGGCAGAATTAACAAAACATCCAATCAAAACCAGATTGAACCTTAAAGGTACCCTGATTGTGGCACGCGATATGGCGCATGCCAGAATAATGGAAATGTTGGAAAAAGGTGAAGAAATGCCTGAGTATTTCAAAAATCACCCAATCTACTATGCAGGACCGGCAAAAACTCCAAAAGGTAAACCTTCAGGAAGTTTCGGTCCAACAACAGCAGGACGTATGGATCCTTATGTAGCTCCATTCCAGGCAAAAGGCGGATCGATGGTAATGCTTGCAAAAGGAAACCGTTCGCAGGCAATGATTGATGCATGTGCCAAGTACGGAGGTTTCTATCTTGGTTCAATTGGCGGACCGGCTGCAATTTTAGCTGAAGAAAACATCAAATCAGTTGAAGTAGTTGACTTCCCAGAATTGGGCATGGAAGCTGTAAGAAAAATTAAAATAGAAAACTTCCCTGCATTTATTATCACTGATGATAAAGGGAATGATTTCTTCCAAAAACTTTAAGAAGTTTTAAAATAAGATAACCTCTCCCCTCTTCATAGTAAAGGGGAGTTAGGAAGAGTTTTTTTTCACCTCGCATTTGACAATTGTCGGTGCGGGGTGTTTTTGTTTGACAAATTGCATTCGAGGTAATTGTTTATATTTACTGTTATACAAAAACACAAACCAATGTTAAGCTGGAAAGATTTTAAAAAAGTAGAAATGAGAGTTGGAACAATTATCGAAGCCAATGACTTTCCAAAGGCAAGAAAAGCTGCCTATAAACTTAAAATTGATTTTGGAGAATTGGGCATTAAGAACAGTTCTGCACAAATAACCAGGCTATACAATAAAGAAGATTTGATTAACAAACAAATAATCGCCGTTGTAAACTTCCCTCCTAAGCAAATCGCCAGTTTCATCTCTGAATGCCTTGTGCTTGGTGTTTTAGGCGAGGATGAAGATGTCACTCTGCTTAAACCCGATATTAGAGTAAAAAACGGGAGTCTAATTGCATGATAACACAATTAATTCTATTATCTCAAAAAGATGGATCGTATACATCTATTCGAATTTGAAGACCAAAAATGGTTCCCTGCATTTTTAAGGAATTTTGCCACTGATTTTCTTCAATTTGGTGCCAATAAATTCGACATGTATAAAGGTGTCATTCCAATTATCGAAAAAGGATTAGAATTGAGTAATTCCGAAAAAATAAACGACCTGGCATCAGGAGGTGGTGGCGGTTGGCTGAAAATTCTGGAACATCTAAAAACGAATCATCCTAATGTGAAAATTATTCTTAGTGATCTCTATCCAAATATTAAGTCTTTCAACCATTTAAAAGTATCAGATTCTTCCATTAGCTATATAGAAAAACCAATAGATATAATAAATGTAAAGTTTCCGGAAGATTCTTTGCAAACAATGTTTCTTTCTTTTCATCATTTCAAGCCCGGAAATGCAAAACAAATTCTACAAAACACTGTTAACAACAAAACTGTATTAGCAATTATAGAAGCGCAGGACAGGAGCTTTCAAAGCTTACTTGCCATGTTTCTTTCTCCAATATCCCTTTGGATAATGACCCCAATGATAAGACCTTTTTCCTTCATCAGGATCATTTTCACTTACCTAATCCCTATACTGCCTATACTTGTATGGTGGGATGGTATAATATCTTCGCTTAGAACATATTCTGAAAATGATTTGAAAGAACTGATTTCACAAGTTGATGATTATGAATCTTATGAATGGGAAATTGGAAAGGCTAAATCGGGACAAATAAAGAACACTTATCTGCTGGCTTACCCAAAGTAAATCCCTTTTGCCTTATTGATTTCAAGAAAGTATTTTGTAAGTTTTTTTTTACAAATAAGTTTAGTAACTTTATTACTCTCCTATCCAACCTATAATAGTTGATAAACAAATAAACTCTGGAAATCATGAAATGCAAACTATTTCTATTCCTATTATTAATTGGGCTATTGGGCTGCTCAAAGGATGGAGAATTAACTAAGGATGAAGAATTAGAAAAACCAATAAACTATCAGGAGATTCTAGGTAAATGGACTTGGATAGAATCTTCAGGAGGTTATGCAGGAACGATTGTAACTCCGAAAATCTTAGATGTGAATTTTTATTTGAGTATCAAAGAAAAGGAAATCGAAAAATACAAAGATGGAAAGTTATTATACTCCCATCCATATATCGTAGATTATGATTTAAGCATATGTAAGGAAAAAATCCCTTTGATTATATATGAAGATGAAGATGTAATAATACCGTATAAAGTTGAAGGTGATACTCTAATCTTATACGGTAAATGCGCTGACTTCACTGTTAAATATGTCCGAAGAAATTAATTTCAAAAAATACATCCCTAAACAAAAAGAGGTTAAAAAGCGACATATCCGCTTATTAACCTCTTTTTGTTTTTTTTACTTCCAAACCCTAACTTCAAACGAATATAAACTCTGGTGCATATTTTGAGACAGGATTTTATTATTTATCCTGTTTATTCACTTTCCCCTAAAAGAAAATCAATCATAAAATTATTTACTTCTCTGATTGCAATATGCATTTCGACATTGTAACCATGAAACAATCAAATTGATATAATTTTAAATAAAATGTATTGGCATTTGTAACAATTTATATTTTTGTCCGTCTTACACTTGATATATAATTAACTATACCCACATGAAAAACATTATTACAACATTGAGTTTCCTGTTAATCACAACTCTCTCTTTTTCTCAAAGCCAGATTCAGATATCCGGTCAGGTAAAAGATAAACACTCTAAAGAATACTTAAACTATTGTTCGGTAACGGTATTAACTCCTAAGGACAGCATAATAACAGGTGCAGTAACAAACGAGGACGGATACTTCTTCATCCCGGTAAATAAAGGAAACTACAAACTCGTTCTTAATTATATAGGATACAAAATTGATACAATAAATACAGTTTCAATATATTCTGATAAATTCCTAGGTACATTCTCACTTTCTCCTGATGCAAAAATGATGAATGGAGTAACCGTGAAAACCAGTTCGAGAGAAAACACAATAGATAAAGACATACAAATTGTTACTGACGAAATGAGGCTTGGCACAAGCGATACAAAAGATTTGATGAGCAAAGTGCCGGGAGTTAGTTTAGACAGATACAATAATGCTATAAAAGTAGATAACAGCAGTAATATAGTAATACTTGCCGATGGAGTAGAAAAAGATGCTGATTACATACAAAACCTCTCTCCCGAAAGAATAAAAAAGATAGAAATTATCAGAGACCCGGGAGGAAGGTATGGTTTAGAAGGCTATACTGCTATTGTTAATGTGATTTTAAATAAAAACTACGTCGGGTCTGAGTTATTTATTTATGACCAATCAATAATTGATCCGGTTCCCGAACACGAAAATTACTACTTACCAATTAACCGATTGTCTGTAAACTACAATTACACAAAAAACAGAGTTAACATATATGGAGCCGTAAGTCACAATAAGAATTCATGGGCACTTAACACCAGTTCAAAAACAATTTACAGTAACGACTCGGTAGTTTATGAGAACCCTCCACTATCGAGCCCCAATACCTTTGTAAAGAATATTAATACTAAATACACACTAGGGGCTGATTTTTACATCAATCCAAAACATACTATTAGCTTCGAAAGCAATATCAATAATTACCCGGAATCTATTAACAATACAAATATTTCTACTGCTACTTCTATTCTAAAGGATAACGTTGAAGTTGAATCTTACGGTTTCGCCTTTAATAATAAAAAAGAGTTTTCCCGCAGTAACAACTCCTTATTCTATATAGGAAAACTAAGCAATAAAGATAAACTTGATGCAAGTTTTACATATTCAACATATAATGAATCATATAGTAGTCAATATATTCAGGAGAGTATCAACAATAGACAAGAAGTAGGTAATAACTCAAATAAATACACCAACCTTAACCTTGAATATAACAGAGAAGTAAATGATAAACTAAATTTTCAGTTGGGCTATGGTAATCTATGGAAACAGATGGATAATTCATTTACAATAAATGACAACAATAAAGAGATATACTCACAAACAAATACCCGTCACAAATTATATGGATATACTTCATATAATTTCAATAAAAAACTAAGTGCAAAGGCAGGAATTGCGACTGAACTTAGTAGTGTTGTTGACAATAACCAGGATAATAAATACACAATATATCAACCTTTATTGGATATTAAGTACAACTTAAGCAAAAATATAAACTTCAAAATTAAGTACCGTTCAGAGAGTGATTATCCAACAATGGCTGAAACAAACCCATTTATCTCGGCTATAAACCCAAGATCAATATCGATGGGAAATCCTAACTTAAAACCATCGGTAACACATAAAGTATCACTTAAAACAAATATACTGCAGGGACTTGTTTCTGTAGAACCTTATATGCATTTTTCAAACAACCTCATCGGTCAGACAGGATATTTAAGACCTGATGAGATTTTTGTATACACTTACGAAAACATAGGGCTTTTCAGAGAAAATGGTATTAAAACCAACTTTACAATACCTTTTAGCAAAAAATTTATTTGGCAAAGTAGTTTCACTGTTTACAACAGTAGTATTACTCATAACGAAAACACTCATGAAGTTAACGACTGGAGAGCCGAATCGAACTTAATATATCAGGGCATTTTCAACGATGGACTTATTGTTCTTAATTACCAAAAAGGCTTAAATAAAAGAATTACTTCCTTGGGATATAATAACGATAACAATGATTTTTGGTTACTTCTTTTTCAGAAACCGTTTTTCAAGAAAAGTCTTAACCTGACAATAGGTTATGTTCTACCTATTGAGTTTGCAGCTAATTATTCTCAGGTAGGATACTCAAAAACCAACGACTATGAAAAATATGAAACCGCAGACATAAGCTTGTTGAAAAATTTAATATTTCTTAAAGTTACCTACAGGCTCAACAAGGGAAAAATTAAGAAGACCGAAAAGAATATCATGATTGAAGAGGATAACAGCAGCGGAGGTATTTTATAGTGGAGTGAAGTGGTGATGCTGTGTCCATCAGGCATCACCATTTCACTACTTCCTAAAACTTGTTGATTCATTTTTACCCGATAACAAATCGAGAATAAAATTATTTGCCCCACCATTCACAATATACATCCCTACATTGTTGTCGAAACAAATTTGAGCAGCTTCAAGTTTGGTTGTCATTCCGCCTGTGCCAAGCTTACTTTCTCTTTCTTCAATAAACTGCTCCACCTCTTTCAAATCTGAAACCTCAGGAATCAGAACCGCATCGTTATGAATATGTGGATTTTTAGTATAAATCCCATTTATATCAGAAACCAGGATCAAAATATCGGCAGATATCAGCGAAGCCACATATGCCGAAAGCTTGTCGTTATCTCCTACCACAATTTCTTTTACCGATATTGTGTCATTCTCGTTTACAACGGGAATATAACCATGTCGTAACAATTCGTTGATTGTATTGCTCATATTCTCACGACTGGTTTCTCTTTCAAAATCGTTATATGTCAGCAAACACTGAGCAGGTCGAAGTTCATAATCGCTAAAAACCTCGTTATACATCTGCAACAAAATAGGCTGACCGATTGCAGATTTAGCCTGTTTTGATTTCACATCTTTTGCCCAGCGATTCTTGTTTATTATTTGATTTGCAGCAGCTACTGCTCCTGACGATACCAAAACAATATCATACTCTTCCCTTAAAGACTCTATCTGACGGGCGATATCTTCTATCTTTCCCCTGGATATTTTATCAGTTTCCTGAGTAAGAGTTGAACTGCCTATTTTTATTACTAATTTTTTTTTCATCTCTGTTGGCTTTCTACTTTTGCCTTTTAGCTCGCTGGCACTTTTATCTTTTATCTTTTTTCTTTTTTCTTTCCGCTTTCCTGCCTGACTGCGTCACGCAGGCAGGTCTCTTTCATCCCCGGAGGGAGGTATCGCCTTTACCCGTTGAGACGAACGGCCGTTCGTCTTTACTTGCCTTATTAGTCATAGTCTGA
>JBDLJM010000151.1 GCA_039714315.1 Bacteroidota bacterium
ATTACCTTTAGTAGATACAATTAGTCAGCTGCACCATTCGGGCGATAAAATCAATAAAATACGCGGAGTGTTCTCAGGTTCTCTGAGTTATATATTCAATAAATTCTCTGTTTCAGAATCTAAGTTTTCGGACATACTGTTGGAGGCAAAAAACAAAGGATATACTGAACCGGATCCACGAGAAGATTTATCGGGTAATGATGTTGGAAGAAAGCTTTTGATATTGGCAAGGGAAATTGATTTGAAAAACGAATTTTCGGAGATTAAAATCAACAATCTTATTCCTGACGAATTGCAGGAAGTGTCGTATGAGGGTTTCTTCAGGAATTTGGGTAAATTAGATGAGAAGTTCAATAAGATAAAGGCCGATAAAACCGAAGATGAGGTTCTTAGATATGTCGGAGAACTTAACCATAAAGGAGAACTTTCGGTTGATTTAGTTAAGGTCTCAAAAGGAAGTAGTTTGGGCCAAATAAAAGGAGCAGATTCTATTTTCGAAATTTATACGGACTCTTACGGCGATGAACCGCTTATTGTACAGGGTGCAGGTGCCGGAGCAGAAGTTACTGCCCGTGGAGTTTATGGGGATTTGTTGAAATTGGTGTAAGAGTTGATTAAGAGATTATAATCTCTTAATCCTATAATCAAATTTAATAAAAATGAGCAAATACAATATAAAAGAAGAATTAAAGAAGCGTCGCTTAATCCTCGATGGTGCGATGGGAACGATGATTCAGCAGTACAATTTTACTGAGGAAGATTTTCGTGGCGAAAAATTTAAGGATTGGAAACAACCTTTAAAAGGAAATAACGACCTTTTGATTCTTACCCAGCCGGAGGCAATAAAGCAGATTCATCGTGAGTATTTCGAAGCAGGTGCTGATATTGCTGAAACAAATACATTTTCGAGTACAACAGTAGGGCAGGCCGATTATGCATGTGAAGAGTTTGTATATGAGCTAAATTACCGGGGTGCTAAAATAGCCCGTGAAGTGGCAGATGAATTTACGGCTCAGAATCCAGATAAACCTCGTTTTGTTGCCGGATCTATAGGCCCAACTAATCGTACTGCGAGTTTGTCGCCGGATGTAAATAATCCTGGTATTAGAAATATTACTTATGATCAACTAGTAGAAGCATATTCTGAGCAAGTAAGAGGTTTGGTTGATGGTGGAGCAGATGTATTATTGATAGAAACTATATTTGATACATTGAATGCTAAGGCTGCAATGTTTGCTGCGGAAACTGTTTTTGAAGAAAAAGGAAAAAAGTTGCCGATTATGATTTCGGGAACATTGACAGATTCGAGCGGTAGAACACTTTCCGGACAAACTGCAGAGGCATTTTTAATTTCTGTATCACATATGGATTTGCTCAGTGTTGGGCTTAACTGTGCCTTCGGAGCTAAGGATATGGAACCACACATTCACGAGTTGGCTGCAAAGTCGCCTTTTATGATTAGTGCCCATCCGAATGCCGGATTGCCGAATGCCTTTGGAGAATACGATCAAAGTCCGGAAGATATGCAATTCGAAATAAAAGGATTCCTTAAAGAAAAGAACCTTGGTATTATAGGCGGATGCTGCGGAACAACACCGGCGCATATTAAGGCGATTGCTGATCAGGTTGATATTGAAGATAAAAGAGCTTAGCGTGCTTTGCGAAAACCTTTGCGGGACTTTGCGTGAAAAAGACAGTGGGCTTAACGAAGTCTGCAAAGAATTAGAAACGCAAGAGCGCAAAGAAAGATAGACTTCCAATTTAGTTTAAGAAAAATGGAAAATACAAATAAAATAAGACCTCTTAAATTAGCTGGTTTAGAACCTCTGATAGTAGATGAAAACTCAAACTTTATCAATGTTGGAGAACGATGCAATGTAGCTGGTTCCCGAAAGTTTTTGAGGTTGATAAAAGAGGAAAATTTCGAGGAAGCATTGGCTATAGCCCGTCATCAGGTTGAAGGCGGAGCGCAGATTTTGGATGTTAACATGGACGATGGAATGATAGATGGCAAAGAAGCTATGGTCAACTTTTTGAACCTGATTGCTTCAGAACCGGATATCGCTAAAATTCCTATTATGATTGATTCTTCGAAATGGGAAATCATTGAAGCCGGATTGAAATGCGTGCAGGGAAAATCTGTTGTGAATTCTATTTCACTAAAGTCAGGAAAAGAGGAGTTTGTAAAACATGCTAAGCTGATAAAAAAGTACGGTGCAGCTACTGTGGTTATGGCTTTCGATGAGGATGGTCAGGCAGATACTTATCAGCGAAGAATAGATATTTGTAAACGCTCTTACGATATTTTAGTAGATGAAGTAGGTTTTAATCCTGAAGATATAATTTTCGATCCAAACGTTTTTCCGGTGGCTACAGGAATGGACGAACATCGAAAAAATGGTATAGATTTCTTTAAAGCTACAAAATGGATTAGCGAAAACCTGCCTCATGCAAATGTTTCCGGGGGAGTGAGTAATATTTCATTTTCTTTTAGAGGAAACAATGTAGTACGCGAGGCTATGCACTCGGCATTTTTGTATCACGCGGGTAAAGCGGGTATGAAAATTGGAATTGTAAATCCGGCTATGCTTGAGATTTATGATGATATCGATAAAGAGTTGCTGACAAAAGTAGAAGATGTTCTTTTGGACAGAACAGACGATGCTACTGAAGTTTTGATTGAATATGCCGAAACAGTAAAGGGAACTAAGAAAAAAGAGGCAGATATAGCCGAATGGAGAAACTTTTCGCCATATGACAGAGTTCAGTATGCTTTGGTAAAAGGGAATACTGAATTTATAGTAGAGGATATAGAACTTGTCCGTCAGGATTACCCCGAAGCGCTTGAAGTTATAGAAGGTCCACTAATGGATGGGATGAACAAAGTTGGTGAGCTTTTTGGCGATGGTAAGATGTTTTTACCGCAGGTAGTGAAATCGGCACGAGTAATGAAAAAAGCGGTTTCCTATTTAGAACCGTTTCTCGAGGAAGAAAAAGACGGTAACAAACCCACAGCCGGAAAAGTTGTTTTGGCAACTGTAAAAGGTGATGTTCACGATATCGGAAAGAATATTGTAAAAGTAATCCTGGAGTGTAATAATTTCGAGGTTGTAGATTTGGGAGTGATGATTCCGAATGATAAAATTATAGAATCAGCAATTGTAGAGAATGCCGATGTTATTGGAGTAAGTGGTTTAATAACTCCATCGCTCGAAGAAATGTCTAATCTTGCTTCTATGATGAAACAAAAAGGGTTGAAGATACCTTTGATTATTGGAGGAGCGACAACATCAAAAGCGCATACAGCAGTTAAAATTGATCCCAATTACGACAATGCTGTAGCTTACGTTTTGGACGCTTCGCGCTCAATTCAGATGGTAGCCGATTTGATTCATCCCGAAAGAAAAGATAGGTTTAAAGAAGAATTAAAATCGGAATATTCAGAAGTCAGAGAAGGTTATGAAAAACGCAGGGAGAGTAAGAAATATGTTTCTTATACTAAATCTTTCGAAAATAAAGCTGAATTAGATTTTTCGGATTACGAAGTTGTAAAACCAAAATATCTGGGAGCCAGTAATACTATTTTCCTGAGCCTGCACGAACTTAGAGCTTATATCGACTGGACTCCATTCTTCAAAACATGGAATTTGCATGGGAAGTATCCTGCAATTTTAAGTGATGAGAAAGTAGGGGAGGAAGCGACAAAATTATTTGATGAGGCAAATAAAATGCTCGACAGGATTATAGATAAGCATCTTCTAAAAGCGAGAGCAGTGATAGGTTTATATCCTGCAAACAGCGATGGAGAAACTATCACTGTTGAAACGATTCACGAATCGTCTCAAATTGGATCGACTAAACATGAACTGTCACAACAATTCGTTTTCCCGCGTCAGCAAAAAGAAAAGAAAGAAGGATTGAAATATCAGTCTTTAGCTGATTTTATTAAGACTGAAGGTGAAGATTATTTAGGGATGTTTGCCGTAACGGCAGGTCTTGGAGTAAAGGAATTGTCAGATTCATATATTGCCAAAAACGACGATTACCATTCAATTATGGTTAAAGCCTTAGCTGATCGTTTAGCAGAAGCAGGGGCCGAATTTTTGCATCACGAAGTGAGAATGAAGTACTGGGGATACAATAAGGACGAAAAGCTTACAAAGCAGGATCTGATTGATGAAAAATATGTAGGAATACGTCCTGCGCCCGGTTATCCGGCATGTCCGAATCATAAGGATAAAAATGTTATTTTTGATTTATTGGATGTGAAAAATAAAACAGGAATGGAACTTACTGAGAGCTATGCAATGAATCCTGCCGCATCCGTTTCGGGATTCTATTTCGCAAATCCAAAAGCTAAGTATTTTGGGGTAGGCTTAATTGGGAAAGACCAGGTAGAACGAATTGCAGAATTGTCGGGAGAAAGTGTTGAGGAGCTGGAGAAATTATACTCAGCTAATCTAAACTATTAATATATTAGCACCTTATCAACCAGCCCTGTGAAAAGCTCAGGGACCGAAACCAGTAACTAGTAACCAGAAACAACAAAGAATGAAAGTAACAGAACATATACAAAAAGCTAACGGGAAATCGCTTTTTTCATTAGAGATTTTACCTCCTTTAAAGGGTAAAGACATGAAAGATATTATCAATAATCTCGATCCTCTGATGGAGTTTAATCCCGCTTTTGTCGATGTAACTTATCACCGTGAGGAAGTGGTTTATGATGAGTTGCCCAACGGATTATTACAAAAGCGTACAATTCGCAAGCGTCCGAGTACCGTGGCAATTTCGGCTGCAATTCAGCACAGATATAATGTAGATGCCGTACCACATTTATTGGCGGGTGGATTTACAAAAGAAGAAACTGAGAACGCATTGGTAGAAATGGATTTCCTTGGAATTCAAAATGTATTGGCTTTACGCGGTGATGCTGCGCCGGGAGAAACGTATTTCAAAGCTTTGGCCGAAGGTCACTCTTATGCAAATGAGGTAGTGGAACAAATAAATAATTTAAATAACGGGAAGTATTTAGATCCCAAGATGGAACACGCACATCATACAGATTTTTGTATAGGTGTTGCGGGCTATCCCGAAAAACACTTCGAATCTCCCAATATCGAAACCGATTTGGAGTATTTGAAAGCCAAAGTCGATGCCGGAGCCGATTATATTGTCACGCAAATGTTTTTTGACAATAAGAAATATTTTGACTTTGTGGAGGATTGTAAACGACACGGAATTAATGTGCCTATTATTCCGGGATTAAAACCCCTTTCCACAAAAAATCAGTTGCGCTTATTGCCCCACCGTTTCAGCCTCGACCTACCTTGTGATTTGGTTCGTGAAGTGGATAAATGTAAAGATAATAAAGAAGTTCGTCAGCTTGGAGTAGAGTGGGCCATAGAGCAGTCGAAAGAATTAAAAGCTGCCGGGGTACCTACATTGCATTACTATACAATGGGGAAATCGGATAATATACAGAAGATAGTTAAGGCTGTTTTTTAGGGGAAATTAATTCATTTAGATCACAGAGTTATAACTTAATAATTTATAATAAAATCCCTCCTACTTTTAGTTCAGTAGGAGGGATTAGTTGTTAACTATATCCAATTTGGTTTAAATTGTTATAAGAAATATATTTACTCAGATAGATAATCACACGTAGGGTCAAATCTGAACCATGTTCCCCAATTAGATCCTGGGAATTGAGCTCCGTCTTTACCATCGCCCCATCCGGTTTCTGAGTCACAATCACCACCTTCACATGGTACCGGAATGAATGACATAATAGGTTGCTGTAGCACTCCGCATTCGTTATGAGCTATGAAAACAATGACCATAAGATCATCACATCCGGGAACGTAGCCTTCTCCATTTTGCATGGAATAACATACCATAGCATCAACTGCTTCTTCATTCACGGCTCCTTCACTAGTCCACCAATCCCATGCTCCATGGTTGAGTTTATCATCAAGGACAGCATCACTGGCTGTCAGACGCCAAAAAGCTTCCTGCATATCATATTTAGTCGGCGTAAAAGTTACCGGTCCGCTAAATCCATTACAATCTCCTACATCAACTGTAGTTTCTACCCCAATGACGAAGGCATTTGCCAAATAACTACCTATATCTACATTATCATAGGCATTTCCTGTATCAATACCTTCACTTTCTAATTTGTCGAATAATCTTTCGTCATAGGCAGAGAATAGCTCAGCACAATATGGTCCGGTTCCAATATTAATATTTGGAGCCAGGCACCATCCTGATTTATATAGTCCTGCTAAAGTACCACCATCACTACCGTTACATTCATATTGTAATTCAGGATTTGGACATTCCGGTATTGTAGGACATTCTTCCATTATTTCTATATAGTGCATGCTTTCTTCTACACCCCCGGTTAGCTGTATGCAAATATCTTTGTCTATATATTCATCCAATAAAGCGTTAATTGTTTCAACATCAGTATCTGTTTCATTTTCACAGTTTACTGCGGCTACATGTATAGCGCAATAACTCATTTCTTCGCCATCAGGAACGTCAACTGACTCTGTAAATGTACCGCCTTGTGGAGGGTCATAATGAAATTTAGTTTCAAATTGCCCCGGTATAGGGTTACCGCCTTTTATGTTTCCTTTTTTATCTATTCTAACATTTGTCATAGGAAGATCCGGGAATTCAGTACCATTTCCTAAATCAATTAATTCGGTTGTGCATTCCATATGAATATCTTCTGCTTCCCAGCCATTGTAGAAATCGAATGTAACTGTACCGGTTTCGGGGTCTACAGTTGCCGTACCAATCATTTCTCCGGCTTCTTCATTACCTACACCAACCCAAATAGGAATTTCTTCTCCCGGACAAAAAATATTTGAATCGTCTATTTCATATCCATTCCCGTTTCCTGCTCTTTTTATTATCTCAAGATCATCCTGAGATGCGATATCTCCTTTTTCGCATCCTGTAAACCAGAAGGCTAAGGAAATAACTGAAATAGCTAAAAATAATTTTCTCATAATGTATTATAATTTTGGTTAAGTTCTAAAGATACGAAATTTCTTACAATAAATATTGTAATGAATTGATAAATAAATAGTTAAGAGTCTTCTATTCTTGTGCTTGTTTGTTTTGATATATTAAAATTACCGGGATAGGAAATAGTCTATAATACCATATGCTATGTGAACTTTTCGCAATAAAATCTTTAATTTTCTTTTGCGTAAATTCTTCATGCCAACTGGTATAAAAAAAACACCAAAGAAATATTCAATGGTGTTTTTGTAGAAAAAATATAGAGAAGTTATACCATTTAGGTTATAAATTTACTGTAATACCAAATAAACAATGAAATGCGCTATATCTTTTTCGCCTAATCCATTTTTATTT
>JBDLJM010000152.1 GCA_039714315.1 Bacteroidota bacterium
TCAAATTATTAACAGATGAAAATATACACAAAAACCGGAGATAAAGGCTCCACTTCTCTATTTGGCGGACAACGTGTTGAAAAGCACAATATCAGGATAGAAGCTTATGGCACCTTAGATGAACTTATTGCCTATATGGGCTTAATAAGAGATTTTTCGGACGAACAGACTAAAGAAATAATTATCAAAATTCAGAATACATTATTCAAAATTGGTTCACATCTCGCTACTGCGAAAGATAACAAAAAAGCCCAAAACAAATTACCTGAAATCAGCAATAAAGATATTGATCTATTGGAAAAAGAGATAGACAGAATAGATCAAAACATTCCCCCTATGACAAATTTTGTACTTCCGGGAGGGCATTCTAATATTTCGCATTGTCATATTGCGAGAACTATCTGTAGAAGAACAGAACGCAGGATATCCTCTCTTAGTGAGGTGGAGGAAATTGATACAATAATAAAAGTATACATCAACCGTTTATCTGATTACTTATTTATGCTTTCCAGAGAATTTTCTGCAAAATTAAACAGCGAAGAAATTTTTTGGAAACCTTAGTGTTTCGTTAAAACACTTCAAAAACACTCAGCTAAATAGCTTATATTTTTATCTTTAATAGTTAAAAATATAAGCTCATTTTATCTGTAAAAAAAGATAGAATTACAGAAAAATCATTTTTTTCTTTGATTTCATCTATAAAAAATTACATTTGCAAAAAATATAACATACATCATAAACTATGTATTGGACTTTAGAATTAGCATCATACCTAAGCGATGCACCATGGCCTGCTACTAAAGACGAACTTATTGATTACGCTATTCGTACAGGAGCGCCTCTTGAGGTTGTAGAAAACCTACAATCAATCGAAGATGAGGAAGACAGTTATGAGTCAATTGAAGAAATCTGGCCGGATTATCCTTCGGATGAAGATTTTCTATGGAATGAGGATGAATATTAGAAAGCAATAAGTTTATCTGTAAAAACAGATTAACGTTTACATTGATAAGTTCATAGAATTGCATAATAGCGCTTTCTGTGAGCTTATTTGGTGTTTATAAATCTACTATTTTGGTTTACAAACACCGAATTATTCAATTATTTGCTTGGCAATAAATTAGAAATTTAAAATATTAATAAAATGGGATTTTTAGATAAAGCTATGAAGCTTCTTTTTGGTGATAAATCATCGAAAGATGTACAGGCTTTAAAACCTATCTTGGATAAGATAAAAATTGTTGAAGGCGATATCTCTAAACTGTCAAATGATGGTTTGAGAAATAAAACAGAAGAGTTTAAACAAAAAATTAAAGATGCTACTTCTGCTCAAAACAATGAAATAGAAAAACTTCGTGCAGAATCCAATGCCGAGGGTATTGATATTCACAAAAAAGAAGAATTATACACCAGAATTGATCAGCTTGAAGATGAAGCTTATGAGATTTCTGAGAAAGTTCTTGAGGAAATACTTCCGGAAGCATATGCACTAGTTAAAGAAACAGCAAAGAGATTTGCCGAAAATGATCAACTAGAAGTTACTGCTACTCAATTCGACAGAGAATTGTCTGCTACACGACAGCACATTGAACTTGTTGATGACAAAGCTATTTGGGACAATGCATGGGATGCAAATGGCGAAATAGTTAAATGGGAAATGGTACACTACGATGTTCAGCTAATTGGTGGTACTATTCTTCATCAGGGAAAAATTGCAGAGATGGCAACCGGTGAAGGTAAAACACTTGTTGCAACACTTCCTGTTTATCTTAATGCTCTACCCGGAAAAGGTGTTCACGTAGTAACGGTAAACGATTACCTGGCAAAACGTGATGCTGCCTGGATGGGGCCTGTTTTTGAGTTTCACGGCTTAAAAATTGACTGTATTGATCATCACCAGGCAAATTCAGAAGAAAGACGTAATGCATACAAAGCCGATATTACTTATGGTACAAACAATGAGTTTGGTTTCGATTACCTGAGAGATAATATGGCCCATACGCCTAACGATCTTGTACAACGAAGACACAATTATGCCATTGTCGATGAGGTCGATTCTGTATTGGTAGATGATGCGAGAACTCCGCTGATTATTAGTGGTCCGGTTCCTAAAGGTGACTTACACGAATTTAACGAGTTGAAACCTAAAATTGAAAAACTTGTTTCCAAACAACGTCAATACCTTCAAAATGTTCTTTCCGATGCTAAAAGAATGTTTAAGGAGGGGCACGAAGAGGCAGGTTATAACTTATTTTCGGTTTACAGAGGTTTACCTAAAAACAAAGCTCTTATCAAGTTTCTGAGTGAAGAAGGAGTAAAAACTCTCTTACAGAAAACAGAAAACTACTATATACAGGACAAAGAGCGCGAAATGCACAAAGTTGATGTTAATCTGTTTTTCTCAATTGACGAGAAAAACAATTCTATCAACTTAACCGATAAAGGTATTGATTTATTGTCGGGAGATACAGATCCTGATTTCTTTATCATGCCTGATATTGGAATGGAAATAGCAGCTATAGATAATGCATCCGCTTCTGATGATGAAAAAGCTCATAAGAAGGATGAATTATTCCGCGACTATTCAATAAAAAGTGAAAGAATTCACTCGATGAACCAACTTTTGAAAGCATACACTTTATTTGAGAAAGATGTTGAGTATGTTATCATGGATGGTAAAATCAAAATTGTAGATGAGCAAACCGGTCGTATTATGGATGGCCGTAGATATTCAGATGGATTACACCAGGCTCTTGAAGCAAAAGAGAATGTAAATATTGAAGCTGCTACGCAAACATTTGCAACTATTACATTGCAGAACTACTTCCGTATGTACCGTAAACTTTCGGGTATGACGGGTACTGCGGTTACCGAAGCCGGTGAATTCTGGGATATTTACAAGTTAGACGTTGTTGAAATTCCAACAAACCGTCCTATCGTTAGAGATGACAGAGAAGATTTAGTTTACAAAACTAAACGTGAAAAATATAACGCTGTAATTCAGGAAGTAGTTAAATTGTCAAAAGCAGGAAGACCTGTATTAGTTGGTACTACTTCTGTTGAAATTTCTGAATTACTAGGTAGATTACTGAAAGTCAACCACATCACACACAATGTTCTTAACGCCAAGTTGCACAAAAAGGAGGCCGATATTGTAAAAGAAGCAGGTCACCCCGGTGTTGTAACTATTGCGACAAACATGGCAGGGCGTGGTACGGATATTAAGCTTACACCTGAAGCTAAAGCAGCAGGTGGTTTGGCAATTGTCGGTACAGAACGTCACGATTCACGTCGTGTTGACCGTCAGTTAAGAGGTCGTGCAGGTCGTCAGGGTGATCCGGGATCTTCGCAATTCTACGTTTCGCTGGAAGATAATCTAATGCGTTTGTTTGGTTCTGAAAAAATAGCCAAACTGATGGATAGAATGGGCTTGGAAGAAGGAGAAGTTATTCAACACTCTATGATTTCAAAGTCTATTGAACGCGCACAAACAAAAGTTGAAGAAAATAACTTCGGTATTCGTAAACGTTTGTTGGAATATGATGATGTTATGAATTCTCAGCGTACGGTTATTTACAAACGTCGTCACAATGCTTTATTTGGAGACAGACTTGCTGTAGATATTGCCAGCATGATTTACGATACTACAGAAGAAATTTCTATTTCTGCAAAAGGATTAGGCGATTACGAAAACTTCAAATTAGATTTAGTTCGTTTCTTAAGTATTGAATCTCCTGTTAACGAAAGTGAATTTAACTCTTTAACAGTAGATGAATTAAGTCAAAAAGTTTTCTCAAAAGCCTATAAACACTATAAGGAAAAATCGGCACGTACTGCATCTGCTGCTTACCCTGTAATAAAAGATGTTTTCGAAAACCAGGGAGACAGATATGTAAATATCGTTATTCCTTTTACCGATGGAGTTAAGCAAATGCAGGTTGTAACAAATCTAAAAGACGCTTACGAATCAGAAGGTAAACAACTTAACAAAGATTTCGAGAAGAATATTACTCTGTCTATTATCGACGAATCGTGGAAAAATCACCTTCGCGAAATGGATGAGCTGAAACAATCTGTTCAGAATGCATCTTATGAACAAAAAGATCCTTTATTGATATATAAATTTGAATCTTACGAGCTTTTCAAAGCTATGATAGATAAGGTTAATAAAGATGTTATTTCGTTCTTATTGAAAGGTAACTTACCTCAAATGGAGCAGCCTCAGCAAAATATTCGCGAGGCAAAAGAGCTTCCTCGAAAAAGAGAAAAACTTCAAACAAGCAGAGAATCTGATCTGCCAAGCGACAATCAGGGTCAGCCAAATCAAACTCAGGCTCCACAAGTTCAGGAAACATTTGTGAGAACCGAGAAGAAAATTGGCAGAAACGATAAAGTTACAATCAAAAATGTAATGAATGGCGAAAGTAAATCGATGAAGTACAAACAAGCGATCCCTATGATAGAAAAAGGTCAATGGGTTCTTGTTGACGAAGATTAAGCTTTTTAATTTAAAATAAATCTAAAGACCTGAATATCAATATTATTCAGGTCTTTTTTTTATCTTTAATATACAATAAACATCTCCTATATAAACACCTACGGCCCTCGCCCATTTAAAATTTGTTATCTCATGTAATACCAACTTAAAATCAAATTGGTATAAGTGGCTTTTTTATATTGATAATAAAAAAACATTTATATGAGTACAAAACGTATTTATACCTTTGGTAATGGTTTTGCCGAAGGGAATTCAGAAATGAAAAACCTCCTTGGAGGCAAAGGTGCAAATATTGCAGAAATGAATTTGATTGGCATTCCTGTTCCTCCGGGATTTACAATTACAACAGAGGCCTGCCTGGAATACAATAAATTAGGTAAAGAAAAATCTATAGAAGTACTCAAAGCAGAAGTACAGGACGGTATTGCCAAAACTGAAGCAATAATGGGATCCAAATTTGGCGACAAACATAATCCCTGCCTGTTTTCCGTTCGCTCCGGGGCAAGAGCATCAATGCCCGGAATGATGGATACTGTTCTTAATCTGGGCTTAAACGACAATACTATTCAGGGCTTAATTGCCCAATCGGGTAATGAACGGTTTGTTTGGGATTCATATCGCAGATTCGTTCAGATGTTTGGAAATGTTGTTTGGGGCGTTCAGGCAGTATCAAAAGAAGATCACGATCCTTTTGAAGAAGCTATGGATAAAGTCAAAAAAGCCAAAGGAATTGAACAGGATACAGAACTGGATGTTGATGATTTAAAAGGCTTAGTTTCAAAATTTAAGCATATATGTGAAAATTACACCGGGGAAAAATTTCCGGAAGACCCCTGGGAACAATTGTGGGACAGTATTATTGCCGTATTCGACAGTTGGAACACTCCAAGAGCTAAATACTACAGATTAATACATAAACTACCCGAAGACTGGGGTACCGCAGTAAATGTTCAGGCGATGGTATATGGCAATCTGGGTGACAATTCAGGAACCGGAGTTGCATTCACAAGGGATGCAGCAACAGGTGAAGACATTTTCAATGGTGAATTCCTGATGAATGCCCAGGGAGAAGATGTTGTATCAGGAGCAAGAACACCGCAACAGATAACTTTGGAAGGCTCAAAAAGGTGGGCTTTGTTGGCAGAAGTATCAGATGAGGAGAGAAAGAAAGTATACCCTTCCTTAGAAGAATTATTGCCGGAAGTTTATAAAGAGCTGGATGAAACTCAACAAAAAATAGAAGATCATTACAGAGAAATGCAGGATTTAGAGTTTACAATTCAAAATGGTAAACTTTGGATGTTACAAACCCGTAGCGGTAAGCGTACAGCCGCCGCAATGGTCAAAATCGCAATGGATTTCCTTCGACAGGGAATTATAAGTGAAAAAGAGGTTATCTTACGGCAAGAGCCCCAAAAATTAGATGAACTCCTCCATCCTATTTTTGACAATACATCTGTAGAAAAAGCAAATATACTGGCAAAGGGATTACCTGCCTCCCCGGGAGCTGCCACCGGTCAAATAGTATTCTTTGCCGACGAAGCAGAAAAATATGGTGATTCCATTCTCGTTAGAAACGAAACATCGCCCGAAGATCTGGAAGGAATGCATATTGCCAAAGGTATATTAACTGCCAGAGGAGGTATGACTTCGCATGCTGCAGTTGTTACCCGAGGTATGGGGAAATGCTGTATATGTGGTGCGGGATCATTAAAGATCGACTACAAATCGCGGGAAATGAATGTGAATGGAATTAAGTTTAGAGAAGGCGATTGGATATCACTAAACGGTACGGCCGGTGAAGTATACGAAGGACAATTAGACACACAGACCCCTGAATTAAGCGGTGATTTTGGTGAATTGATGAAACTTGCAGATAAATACCGTAAACTGGGAGTAAGAACAAATGCTGAAACAAAGAGAGAGAGTATTAAAGCAAGGAAATTTGGAGCTGAAGGAATTGGCCTTTGCAGAACTGAACATATGTTCTTTGAAGGTGAAAGACTGACAAGGATGAGAGAAATGATTTTGGCTCATGACGAAGAGGGCAGAAAAGCTGCTCTAAATAAACTGCTTCCCATACAAAAAAAGGATTTCAAAGATGTTCTTGAAGCAATGGCTGACTTACCTGTAACAATAAGACTTTTAGATCCTCCTTTACATGAATTTTTACCCCATGATGAAACAAGTCAGCAGGAAATGGCAGATTTGATGGGGATTTCGATCGAAGAAATCAAAGACAAAGTATCAGAATTACAGGAGTTTAACCCAATGCTCGGACACAGAGGATGTCGTTTAGGTATAACATACCCCGAAATTACTGCTATGCAGGCAAGAGCAATTATCGAAGCAGCGCTTGAACTCAAAGACAACGGCATCAATACATATCCTGAAGTAATGATCCCTTTAATAGGAACCGTTAAAGAGTTTACAATGCAGGAAAAAATTGTACGTACGGTTTTTGAAGAGGTTTTCGAAGAAAAAGGAGATAAAATTGAATATCTGGTAGGTACGATGATCGAAATTCCCAGAGCTGCTCTTACAGCTGATAAGATCGGAGAAGTAGCAGATTTTTTCTCGTTTGGAACAAACGACCTTACACAAATGGGCTTTGGTTATTCACGCGATGATGTTGCTAAATTTTTACCAATCTATATGAAAAAAGGAATATTGGAACACGATCCTTTCCAGGTAATTGATCAGGAAGGTATTGGACAATTGGTAGAAATGGGCACTTCAAAGGGAAGAAGTACCAATCCTAACCTTAAGGTTGGAATATGTGGCGAACACGGAGGAGAACCAAGTTCAGTGGAATTCTGCCACAGAGTTGGCATGGATTACGTGAGTTGCTCACCGTTCCGTGTACCTATTGCCAGACTTGCTGCAGCACA
>JBDLJM010000153.1 GCA_039714315.1 Bacteroidota bacterium
TCCTCTCATCCTCTCATTCTCTCATCCTCTCATTCTCTCAATCTCTCATCCTCTCAATCTCTCATCCTCAATCTTATCTTTTACTAACTAGTTTTAGGTATAAACTTTCTACTTTTTCTCTTGCCCAGGGAGTTTTTCTAAGGAATTTCAGACATGATTTTATCGAAGGATCCTTTTTAAAACAGTTTATGTTAATCATTAAACTCAATTCATTCCAGCCAATTTCTTTCTCTAAATATTCTAAAATATCTGCCAGTTTAACACCGTGCATAGGGTTGTTTACCTGGGTGTTTTTGCTGTTGTTCTCCATAGTTCTTAAGATATGCTATACCTATTTATCAAAGTTACGCAAAAAACCAGTAATCTTTTACCGGTTCCTTGCCCCATGATTCCAGTTGTTTTTTGATATCCTTTTTCCCTTCAGGTGATGATACAACAACCATTATTTGAGCATTGGCAATGTTTTCGATATCGTTAAAATGTTTCATTTTTACCCCGTAAATATCTTTACCTATTTTATTATTGTTGTCGCACATCCAATGGAAAGTATCACCATACGATTGTAACAGTTTAGCCATATCTTTGCCGTTCTTACCTGCTCCCCACAATACTAAAGGTCTTGATTTGTCTCTGTCGAGTTCATAGAAGAAACGTAATTTGAGGTCGAAATACCTGTTGTCCTTATATTCTTCCCAGGTTCTCGAAATCCTGTTCGACCTGTCTCTCCAGTGGTGTAATATTTTATCGATACCAATTACATTAAGTTCTTTTTTGTAAAACCTGAAGCAAAGGTCGTAATCTTCGGGGTAGACTAAAGGGTCGAAAGCACCAACTTCGTTAAAATCATCCCTGTGTATAATCCAACAGTGTGATGGAATTACACATTCGGTGTAAATTTCCTGATAATGCGTGCTTGTTTTGGCAACATTGTTTAGCCAGTTCTCGTATTTAATAAATCCGTCACCAACTTCGCCATCATCTACAAAATGTTCTGTTCCTCCGGCAATAACGGATCCTTTGCCGTATTTATTCCATTCGTCTACCAGAACCTGTAATTTATAATCAGGCATTTTGTCGTCAGAATCCATTCTGTTTATCAGAGTTCCTTTTGCCTGTGCATAAGCAACCTGAAGAGTAGGGATTAGCTTTGGTTTATCGCTGTTGTAGTACCTGACTCTGGAATCTTTATTTGCATATTCCTGAAGAATAATAGGTGTTTCGTCCGATGAATGATCATTCACAGCTATTAGTTCCCAATTTTGATATGTTTGGTCAATAATAGAGTCAATGCAATCGTGCAAATACGGGGCAGTATCTTTTACCGCCATTATGATTGATACTAGTGGTTGATTATTCATTTAGTATTATTCTTTTTCCAGGAATTTGGTAAGTTTTTTTCTATTTCGATATTCTCAAATTCTTTACTTGAGCGCGAGCCATTAGCTTTTACCCATTCAGCCATAACAGGTAGTCCTTTTTCTAAACCGGTATAAGGTGTCGGTTCAAAAATTTCTTCAAACTTTGTGTGATCGGAGTATGCATGTAGAACTTCATCACGTTTTTCTAGTTCAATCAAATTAAGTTCCGATCCCATTGCCTGTGAAACGGAAATAGCAAGTTCCTTAACGGTATTTACTTCTTTCCCCCCGATATTGAATGTTTGGTTATATGCTTTGGCGATATTTACAGAATCAGCAATATATGGCGCTACATCATCTATATAGCTAAAAGCTCTGCTTTGACTGCCATCTCCGAATATACTGAGATTTTCTTTTTTCAGTATTTGATTCATGAAAATTCCAACTACATTTCTGTATTTATCACCAATATTCTGATGTGCCCCGTAAACATTATGCGGACGGAAAATTACATAGTTCAGTCCAAACATTTTATTTGCGTTTTGCAGGTCCATTTCAACAGCATATTTTGCTATACCATAAGGATCTTCCGGTTGTGGATGTTGCGTTTCAATTAGAGGTAAATCATTAGAACCGTATACAGCTATCGAAGAAGTGAAAACAAAACATTTTACTTTGTGATTAACTGAAGCATTAATAAGGTTTATGCTGCCAATGAGATTGTTTTGGTAGTTAAATCTTCTTATAAAGTGACTTAATCCCTCAGCTGCATAGGCAGCTAAATGATATACGTAATCGAATTTATGTTTGTTGAATAAAATTTCAACTAAATCAGTATCTGTGATAGAACCTATAATCAGTTCTGCTTCAGGATTCACATTCTCTTTACTGCCTCCCGAAAGATCATCAAGTACTACAACCCTGTGGTTTTGATTTATTAAATGCTTAACAACATGCGAGCCAATAAAACCCGCTCCGCCGGTTACCAGTGAGCATATCTTCATTTGGCAAACCTACAAAAATATGGCGTCATTAAGAATCCTTATTTTCCGGAATCTGTTCCATAGCTTTTTCGGCAATCGCTGTAATAGAAAGAGAAGGATTTACTCCCGGATTGGCCGATATCATCGATCCATCAATCACATACATGTTGTTGTAGCCAAAAACCTCGTTGTTTTTATTGATAACTCCCGTTGTTGGTGAGTCTCCCATAACTGCTCCACCCAATATATGCGCTGTAGATGGAATTCCGGCAAGTGTTTCCAGAGCAAACGAAGTAGCCTTGCCCTTTGTTATTTTGCTGTATTTTTCGGTTAAAGCAATCGATTCCGGAATATAAGCACTTGGTTTTGTTCCACTGCTGACTGACGATGTCATCATTCCGAAGATATTCTTTTTGAATTTTAGAGTACTGTCTACAGTTTGCATAAATAACAGAACAACGGTACTTTTTGACCATGAATTTACAAGGTAAATTTTAAAATATGAAAGGGGCGATTTTATTATTACCCCAAACATTTTAATTAATCTGATGATGGCGTTTTTACCTGTAGAGTAGGGCATGTGGAATATTCTCCAAAAGGATGAACCTTCCGAATAGCGGACTATTTCTAAGTGACTGTTATCGTCGGTATGTAATAAACTTCCTATAGCAATTCCTTTTGAAACATCTTTCGACTGGTCGAGCGTAGAAACGCTTACCAGAGTTTCGTTATTTGTTCTTATATCATCTCCAAGTTTGTCCGAAAGAAAGGGCAATGATTTAGACTTAATTTTCAAAAGAAGCTTAACTGTTCCAAGCACTCCTCCCGAGAAAATTATTCCCTTCGAAGTGATGTTTTTCTTTTTCTTAAAGAACTTTGTGCTTGATTTAGTGGACACTTTATAACCCTTGGTTCCATCTTTTTCATCCAATGGTACAACATCGTAAACTTCGTTCTCTGCAATTATTTCGGCACCTGATTTCTGCGCGAGATAGAGATAGTTTTTATCAAGTGAGTTTTTGGCATTATGCCTGCAACCGGTCATGCATCCTCCGCAAAAAGTACATCCTGCTCTGTCAGGTCCTTTTCCTTCGAAATACGGATCTGCAACTTCTATACCTTCTTCACCGAAGAAAACCGATACTTCAGGATGTTCGAATTTGTCTTCCCGCCCAATTTCGCGTGCAAGTTCTTTTAGGATATTATCACCGTCAAATAATTTGGGGTTTCTGGCAGCACCCAGCATTTTTAGTGCTTTTTGGTAAAAAGGTTTTAATTCTGTTTGCCAGTCATTGAGATCTTTCCAGCTTCCAGATTTGAAAAAATCGGACTTTGGAACAGGCAGTGTGTTGGCATACACCAACGATCCTCCACCAACGCCGGTTCCCGATATTACAACTATATGACGGAAGATGCTAAGTTTCATTATACCAAAAAAACTGGCAAAGGGCATCCATAACCACTTTCTAAGGTTCCAGTTTGTTTTTGCAAAATCTTTAGATTTGTACCACTTTCCTTTCTCAATCACCAATACTTTGTATCCTTTTTCCGAAAGTCTTAAGGCACTTACCGACCCGCCAAAGCCACTGCCTATTATTATGTAGTCGTAATCGTATTTCATATTAAGAATGAGGGATTATTAAGTAGTCACTTGTGTAAACATAGTTAATTTTAATAATCTGTAGTATATTACTCTTTGTTTTTCCTAAAAAAATAGGAAAGGAGTAAACTATTAATATGGTTTAGTTAGGCTAACAACTATTATTTACACGATTTTGTAAATCAAATTTACAGCCATTGCAAGGAGGATAACTGCTAAAAGTCTTCTTACTGAGTTTGGATCCAGACGTTTATGCATAAAAGAAGTACCCAGAGTAGCTCCTATAATTCCGGCAGATGTTACAATTAAAATTAATTTCCAGTCGATGTTACCAAGTAACCAGTAGGTTACAAATGCCGAAAAAGAAGAGAAAGGAATAACAAAGGCGGTAATAACGGTTGTTTTTTTGGGGTTAAATCCAAGCATAAGCATAGCCGGTGAAATAACTCCGCCACCTCCGATACCCAAAAGCCCGGACATTAGTCCTGCCACTGAGCCGATTATTGATAGTTTTAAATATGGGATGTTTTTTCGGTCAATTTCCTCGTATTCATCTCTTTTAAAGAAAATAAACATAAGTCCCGAAAACACGAGAAAAAGAACAAAGAGGATAAGAATAACCATAGTTGGTATAAACTGACTTGCATAAGCACCGACAACAGCAAATAAAAAAGAGAATACTATTAGAGGTATGCCGATTTTATAATCCAGTCTTCCGTTTTTTATATTCGAAATACTGGCACTTATCATGCTAATTGTATTGTTGAACAAACCGGTCGGTTTTGCAATGTTTAGAGGAACTCCGAGCGATACAAGTATGGGAACCATAACAGAAGCTGTGCCAACACCTCCCATGGCGAATATAAATGAGGCAATTAATGAGATTGCGAATATCAGGTAGTCCATATCGGAAAATAGATTGTTTTGTTGGTATGCGAATTTATAGATAATTTTTTAGATGTAGTTACAATGTAGTAATCAAGATTATGGAGCTGCCTTGCCGTCCTTCAGAGATAGCTGCTCCGTGACTTTTTTTTTGTGTATTTTAAGCTGATATTTACTTGATTATGCAGTGTTATTTCGTTAAATTTATTTAAGATTAATTACAAAATAAAAAGCTATGTATAAGATACGAGATTACTTCAGCAATAAGGTTATGTCACTTACTCATGATGGAGAAAAAGAGGCTTTTTCTGTTGGGATTGTAGCACCTGGAGAGTATGGTTTTGGTGCAATAGCAAAGGAACATTATAGGGTTACTTCAGGAGAAATTTCTTTTTGGGAAGAAGATGGCAAACAGTGGAAAGTATGTAGAGAAGGAGAGGAGTTTAAAGTTGTAGAGCACAAAGATTTTAAAATTAAAGCAGATAAAGTAAGTTCTTATATTTGTTTTTATTGATTAGCATTTATCTCATATAGCCGCGGTGTCGCTATCTCCATAATTATGATAGCGACACCGTGACTTATAGCGAGTCAGTTTTACCTTTCTTCGTCCGACCAAACAGCAAGTTCATTTCCCGAAGGGTCTTTGAAATGAAATCTGTTCCCGCCGGGAAAAGAGAAGATCTCTTTTGAAATTTTTCCGCCGAACTCAATAACCCTGTCTTTAGTCTTGTCAAGATTGTTATTGTATAAAACTACAAGTGCTCCATTGCAGATTTCTTTATCTGTTTGTTCAAAACCTCCGTAAACACCGCTTTCAGAGAATGATGCGTAGGTTGGACCATAGTCTTTAAAGCTCCAGTTAAAAGTGTTCCGGTAAAATTCTTTTGATTTCTCCAGATCATTAGTTTTAAACTCTATGTACGAGATTTGATTATTTTCCATGTCATTGTTTTTTAGATTGTTAAATTTAAGAAATATTCTGTAGTAATGGTGCTGCTATATCCATAATCATGATAGCGATATCGTTACTTATGCTATAAAAACAAAAATCCCGCTCTGATTTAATCGGGCGGGATTAATTTTAAATAAATATCAAAATGATCGGTAAAAACTTCTTTATAACAATCTTTGGACTAAAAAACACTCAAAATAAACCGTTATTTTTTCATGCTTCTTTGCTCAAACCTCACAGTTATAAAACTTTGGGTGTTTTTTTTCTCTGGTAGAATTCAGGTTAATGATATTCATCTTAATTATCCATACGGACAAAGGGTTCGGGTGTTTGTTCTGATTCCTGAATTTCGGGTGTGCCATTATTGTATTCCCGTACAGCTTTCTTAAGGTTTCTTACACCTCCTATTTCTACTATTATTGTTCCGGCAAGGGCTAGTCCAATGCCACCTGCTGCAATTATAAAATTATCTTTCATACCCTTTTCACTTAAATCGTCGGTTAGTGCCTTTCCCAGTCCATAAATAGCTTCACCAAAAAATATAGTAACTCCGCCATAGAAAAGAGATTTACCAATTATTGTATTCTTTCTGAATTTATCGAGGTAAACCAAACTTTTTGCATTGTCTGATAGCTCTTTTCTAAGGCTGCTGTAGCGTACTTTATGTATTTCGCCAAAACCTCTGTTGTAATAGTACCACGATCGTGAAGAAACACCTCCTGTATTCATGTCAGTATAGGTTTTTCTAAATTCAAAAAGGTTAACTTCCCCGTTTTCCAGTGAGAATGCAAATCGGCTTTTTCCCCAAAAAGAATATTTAGTAACATTTGCATGTAAGTTTCCGTTCATAGAGAAAAACTTTATTTCCGGAGCTTTGTATGTATTATCGTTGATAGTTATCCTTGGTTTGCTAAAAAAAGGTTTGTAATATACCATTTCTTCGCCCTCAATAAGTTTATCATTGTTCAGAATTACATAATTGTCAGATTTCTGGGATTTAGCCACAATTGTTGCAAATAAAAATGTAAAAAGTAAAATTCTATTTTTCATATGTATATTGTTTGTGTTTTTAAGTTATATTTTGTAACCTAAATTATTCTAATGATTAAGTTTTGACAAAAATATGTCGTAATATAATGTTTGATGTTGATGGAATAAGATTCTTACAAATGTACTTGTTGCAATAAAAATACTGGAGCTTGAGTATTTAACTCAAGCTGTCGCGCAACTGTATCGCGTGGTTAGTATCCAATATCAACTACAAACAATAATTTCTTACATTCCTTTTTCTTCGGAATAATCTCTCGCACTACTATCTACATAATCTTCTGGATTATGAAATTTATAGTTTCGGCTCATTTAGTGAATATAGAAACCTTATGCTAGATATGTTTACTACTCGATGCAATTGTGCGGCAGCGGGGGAGGTGATGACAAAAAAATAACCGCAACGTAACGC
>JBDLJM010000154.1 GCA_039714315.1 Bacteroidota bacterium
CAATACTTTCGACTATTCCAATTGTGTAATAAAATACGGAGAACAACAAGACGCTTATAAAACTACCACAACATATGATGGTGACTATCTATTAGAATTACTTTTTACAGGAAATGATATTTCTTTGGAAAAATATACCTACAAGTATTCTGATGGAAAAATTTCCAGAGTAGATATTTATTTAAATGGTAATGAAGCCGGCAAGGGATGTTTATTAAAAAGAAACTTATCACCTGAGTATCATAATTCCCTAAAAAGACAAAGTAATGAACTTAATCTGGAGTATTTCTTTACTATCTCCTATAACGAAGAAAAACCCGCTACAGTAAATTTCTATTCAGTAAGAGAAAGTAACCATCTGGATGAAAGTATTGAGTTAACATGGATTGCTAATAATATTTCAAAAATAAATTACTCACATTATTCCGGTAATACTAAAGAAGTAACATTTGAATACGATAAAAAAAGAAACCCATTGAAAGGTGTTGCTTTGAATGGAATATTCACTCCCTGTATTTCATCCTACTACATTATCTTAGTTGATCAATTGGGATTACTTTCTTATTTTAATGAAAATAATATTGTTAAAATATCTGGTAGTAACAGTCAGAATTTTGAATTTATATTGAATTACGATCTAATCTACGATTCAGAACTCATCCATGAAATTACAGGTTCACTTGAAGGTCAGCCTGATTATTGCTTATGTTCCACTATTGGATACAACTGTGATTAATTATAATTTCAAACACAAAGGAAACTATACTTAGCATCCTTTGTATTTGTTTTATCATAAACTCTTCTTTTGGTCTAATTCGCTTTAAGTAACTTCTCTCTGGCGAAATATTCATCGGTGTATACACTGAATATATAGTTCCCCGTCCTTAAGCCCGAAACTTTAAAAGGAAGGATAGATTCTTCGGTTTCTGAATTAAACTCTCCACTGTTAATTAGTCTTCCTCCAATATCGTGTAACTCAAACTTCAACTTTTCACCTATCATTTTCTCAGGTAAATTAACCTTAGAATTTGAGTTAACCGGATTAGGATATACTGAAAGATCTACTTTAAATAAATCGTACTTATCATTACCCAGAGGATCTTTTTGAATCTCCAGATCATCAATAATCCATCCCCATCCTACAGCCTCTGCATCTGAAAATAATCGAAACCTTATCAGTATTTCATCCCCGACATTGAAGAAGTCTGTTGTTCGGGTTTTGTGGGTAATAAAATTAACTTTTGATGGCTTTCCCGATATATTATAAATATTTGTCCAATTACTATTAAAATTAGCATCATATGGAGTAACAAGCTGTTTCCAGTCTACTCCGTTAACTGATCCCTCAATTGTAACATAATCCCAAAATTTAAAGTCAGGGTATGATGTTCCCTCATCTCCGGGTTCAATAATTGCTACATCTCTATACGAAATATCAGGATATTCACCATCAACTATTATTGGAGTATTCAAATACAACTCTAGAGATTTATTCTTTATATATGGATGACTACTTTGCAGAGCCTTACTGTCAAAACCTGTTGCCTGAGAAATATTAAAACCATCACCATAAAATTCATCTGAAATTGGGCCTAAAAATTCAAAATTTGTCAAATAAGACTTAGCCGAAGGTTTTAGGGGAAGACCGACAACTGAGGCTTTGTTTTCAAACTCATTCTCATCAATTATTGAAACTACCCTGATTTGATTATTTCCACTTTCTATCTCCACCAACAGTTCCTGGGAACTTCCTTCTGAAACATTATTGAATTCCTGTTTAAGTTCCTCTCCCACATAAACTATTACTTTGTCGTACGAGCTTCTGTATCCAAGGTTTATCTTCGAAAATTGCTTTGAATCTTCGAAATAGTAAGTCGCGTTCAAGTTTAATGGCATTGCAACCGAAGGAGGCTCATACCCGGAAAGCTCAGAAATTGAAACACTCCATACTCCCCTGCCATGAGTTCCTACTACTATTTCATCATTTACAATTAACATATCATAAACAGAAACAGGAGGCATTCCGGTATTAGCATAACTCCATGAAACTCCATTATCTCTTGATTCAATAATTCCTATTTCTGTTCCTACCCATATAATATCCGTGTTATATGGCATAACCAGTAAATCAAAAACTGCAACATCAGGGAAACCATTGAGGCTTTCCCCCTTAGTACCACCAACAAATCCACTTAAATCCTCCCAGCTCTTACCCAGATTACTTGTTCTTAGTATTTTTGCATTTCCTGAACTTGAAAACAGTGCATATGCAGTATTTTTATCAGTTGGATGAGTAGTAAAACCAGACAATTTACTCTTTGCATATTCACTGGTAGTGGCAGAAGTAAAACTTTTTCCAAAATTATCAGAAACATACATAGGTAAAGAAGATTGTAGCGATGTACCCGTCCACACAATACTTGGATCGGCCAAAGAAACTTTTATCTCAGTTAAACTTGACTCTCCTTCAAAACCAGTTGGCATAGAAATTTCCTCCCATGATTTTCCAAAATCTTCGGTTCGCCAAACAGCATCTTTACTAAAAGTGAACACCAAATCGGAGTATTGCTTGGATTGGGCCAATTTCGTGAAAAATGGTGCATTATCACTTCCTCTTTCTACATCGGCTATCCAAGCTGTACTACCTAAATTTTCAATTCCCGAATGAGTAATGGCTATATTATTATACTGGGAAGTTAACATCACTTTATTTTCATCATTATAATTCCAGACTACATCAAAACCGTCTCCTCCAAAAACAAAATCCCACGCATTATTCGAAGTTGGGTTCACCGGCGACAAATAGCAGCTGTTATCCTGCATTCCTCCTATATATCTGCTTTTCCCATTAGCTTTATCCACACCATAAAACTGACTTGTAATAAAACCGTCTGTTGGCTGCGTAAATGTTTCACCATTATCGTCAGTGTAACACACTCCCCCGTCATTAGTTCCTACTAAGCGGTATTTTTCAGCATTATCGTCGAGCTTTGCCACTGCAAAATAATGATTATCTACATGAGTTCCTTTGCGCAAAGAAGGGTCAGCACCATAATTATTTGTCAATGTTGTAACACTTAGACTTCCGGTAAAATTGTATTCTAACCTGTATATATCAACTCCAGCTATATAAAATATATCTTCATCATAGGGATCAGCTATAATTGCATTATCATACCAACCCTGGCCTCCAAGTAAATCAACATTTACGCTTGACTCCTTCCAGGTTTCTCCCTTATCTGTCGACTTGTATACTTCCGGAGGATCTGCATCAACCGAAGCAAACAACTTATCTGTATCTACCGGAGATACAGCTATTTCAATCCTCCCGCTACCTTTCAATCCTCCTGCAGGAAGTTCCCAACTTTCGCCTGAATCAGTTGATTTGATTATTCCATATCCGTTTACTGAGGCATACTGAATACTAAAATCATTGGGGTCGCATATTATCTGCTGAACTTTTTTGGAAGTAGTATACTTCTTATCCCATGTTTGCCCTCCATCTGTTGATTTCCATATTCCACTTCCATTAGAAGAATTATATCTATGTGATGAGGTGGCAGCTAACAGTATATTCTCATTATCCGGATCAACAATTATTCTGTTAATTATACCGAAGGAGCCTGATGCTGTTGAGCTTATCTGATTCCATGTATTCCCCCTGTCAGTTGTTTTCCACATACCCTGACCACCAAGTGCATCCAGGTTTCCAAATCCCTCTCCTGTTCCCAGATATATTACATTGTGATTCGATGCAGCCATTGCCATATAACTGGCTGACAAAGATCCTATTCCGGAAGTTAATTCTCTCCAGTTTTCTCCGGCATCGATAGTTTTCCAAACACCGCCACCAACGGCTGCAATATACCAGGTATTAGCACTACTGTCGTCAGGATCAATAATAATTCCTCTTGATCTCCCTCCTACATTTCCGGGACCTCTCGAAATCCAGTCTAAACCAGCTTTCTTTCTTAAAGGTGCTCTCAATAATGCTTTATCAAGCTCTTCTACCCGGTAGTTTGATGAATATTTTGGTTTTATTGCACCTATCTCAGTTCTTATTTGCCGATGATAATCCGCAAACAGATTAGGACTATCTTTTTTTAATTTCCCTTTTACATATGACTTTCGTTGGGAATATAATTTAGGTATATTACTTTTCTCAACAGAACTGTCTACTGGCGCCTCTTCTACCTTGTTTTCAGTAAAAACAAAAGAAATTAATATTATTAATATTGATAAAAATGTTACTGATTTTCTCATTTAAACTTATTTGTTAATCTCTTATATCGAAATACATTTTTCTTTTTTCACTATTTTCTGTACTTATTATTCCCGGTACAGGATAATAAACAACCTGTTTGGATGAGTTCCAATCTACTTGCTCAACATCAGCATTAGTTTCGAAAACAATATTATTTTCCGAAATAGAATAAATGAAAAATGAAATATAATAACTTAATTTAGATCGTTGTCCTGAACATATCACATAAGTACTATCTGTATTATAATTATAGTTAATATTATCTATATATTTCTTTTTTGATAGTTCCTTATAACTAAATACATCAACCGATACTGATTCCCCCTGATAAACCGTGGTTTTACAGCTAACCATCGGCAATAAAGCTATGAATAGCAAAAATAGCTGAATAAATGGTTTTACACTATACTTCATGTCAATTTAAACTCTAAAGGCATAAAAGTAATTCATATTTATGTATTTGAACTAAAAATATAACAATAATCATAAAACATAATTATTAAAGTAATAATAACAACACCTTTCTTTTTTTACTACTTTAGTACAAATTAAACACTCAAATATGGAATATATATTTACTTGGGAAAATTGGGTCTACCTTGGTATCATCCTGTTTATTCTCGAAATTTTTACCCCCGGTTTTGTAGCTGCATGTATAGGAATAGGAGCTTTTGCAGCAGGAATTTTTGCATATTTCGATGCTTCAATATCAATACAACTTTTAGCTTTCTCAATTGGAACATTAGTTTCTTTTGGAGCTATAAGACCTTATGTTTTAAAATACTTATACAAATCGAAAGATGTCACTAAAACAAATGCAGATTCATTAATTGGCAGAACCGGCAAGGTAAAAGAAACTATCAATAACGACCTCAATCAGGGACGGGTACTAATTGACGGAGATAACTGGAGAGCTCTTTCCAATGACGGCACAATAATAGAAAAAGGGGAAACTGTAGAAGTTCTTAATCTAAAAAGCACAATATTAATTGTAAAACTAAATTAAATATAATATGACTCAAATAACTATCATATTTGCACTACTGGCAGTCTTTGTAATAGTACTGGTAATTCTGGGACTAAAAATTGTTCAGCAGTCAGAAACAATGATCATCGAACGACTTGGAAAATATCATAAAACACTTCCATCCGGATTTAACGTTATAATTCCGATAATTGATAAGCCCAGAGAAATTATTTGGCGATACACCCAGGAAGGTCCTGACGGAATGATATATGCTCAGCACAGGACACGACAAAGAATAGATTTGCGTGAGGCAGTTTACGATTTCCCAAAACAAAATGTAATTACACGCGATAACATTGTTACAGAAATAAATGCTCTGATTTACTTTCAAATTATGGAACCTAAAAGAGCAGTATATGAAATTTCCAACCTACCTCAGGCTATAGAGAAATTAACGCAAACTTCTTTGCGTAATGTTATAGGTGAATTAGATTTGGATGAAACTCTAACTTCGCGGGACACGATAAATAATAAGCTTCAGGAAATTCTGGATGATGCGACCAACAAATGGGGTGTTAAGGTTAACAGAGTAGAATTACAGGATATTAATCCTCCTCACGATATCAGAGCGGCAATGGAAAAACAAATGCGTGCCGAAAGAGATAAACGAGCTACTATTCTTGAAGCGGAGGGAGAAAAAAGAGCTGCAATTCTGAAAGCTGAAGGAGAAAGAGAAGCAGCTATAAAAAAAGCTGAAGGACAAAAAAAATCGCAAATACTGGATGCTGAAGGACAGGCACAGGCAAGGATAGATGTGGCACAAGCTGAAGCCGAAGCGATTGAAATGGTTAAAAATGCTGTTGCAAAAAGTGGTGATCCCATAAACTATCTTGTTGCTGTACGATATCTTGAAACTCTAAAAGAAATGACATCAGGAAAAGATAATAAAACTATTTATCTACCATATGAAGCTTCAGGTGTATTGAGCTCACTTGGGGGCATTAAAGACATTTTAGGTAAAAAGTAGACTTTTATAAGTAATGTTAAATATTAATTTTACCCATAAAAACACTAAAATAAAGTGATTTTATGGGTAAAAAAATATCCTCTTATATAGTATCACTCCATAGATTACAACAATAAATTAACATTTTATTATATAATACATTAAAAAAGCTTTACTTACTTTGATACTGTAAAAACAAATACCAAACCTTAATGGAACCGATAATTAATCTAAAAAATATCATTAGAAATTTTCCTCTTGGAAATGAGGTAGTAAAAGTACTTAAGGGAATTTCTCTTGAAATAAAAAAAGGTGAATATGTTGCCCTTATGGGACCATCGGGAAGTGGCAAATCAACCTTAATGAATTTACTTGGCTGTTTGGACACTCCTACATCGGGCAATTACTTTCTAAATGGCAAGGATGTTAGTGATTTAAGCGATAATGAATTAGCCGAAATAAGAAATAAGGAAATAGGCTTTGTTTTTCAAACATTCAACCTTTTACCGCGCTCTACGGCACTTGACAATGTTGCTCTACCAATGATTTATGCAGGTAAATCTGAAAAAGTCAGGATCACAAGGGCTCAGGAAGTATTAAATGATGTTGGCCTGGGCGACAGAATGGATCATAAACCAAATCAATTATCAGGAGGACAAAGACAAAGGGTTGCCGTAGGACGGGCATTAGTAAATAATCCTTCCATCATTTTAGCAGATGAGCCCACAGGAAACCTTGATTCAAAAACCTCAATAGAAATAATGAATCTTTTCGACGAAATTCACGCTAACGGTAATACTGTAATCCTTGTTACGCATGAAGAAGACATAGCCAAGCATGCCCACAGGATAATCAGACTTATGGACGGTGAAGTGTCGTCTGATAAAAAAAATATAGAAATAATAGAAAGATAAC
>JBDLJM010000155.1 GCA_039714315.1 Bacteroidota bacterium
TAAAAAATATATCAAACAGGTATTCAGTCACTTCCAGGAAATAAAAGCCTACAGGTCGGTTAGGTTTGTTATTGATGTGGATCCGGTTTAGTTCAAAGATAAAAGATACCTGCCTGCGTGACTCAGTCAGGCAGGAAAGAGAAAAGATAAAAGAGTAAAGATAAAAGAGTAAAGATAAAAGAGTAAAGATAAAAGATAAAAGTGGGGGGATTTTCTTAAACCAGTTTAATCTATATTTGAAAAAAGGGCTCAACTTTAAAAAAGTCAAACCCTGATATTTTTAAACTTATACACTTTATGGGATAGTGTCATTTTTTGTGTCTAATACCTAAAACCTCTATTAATCCACACTTATCAGTTTAATATCGAAAATAAGTACAGATCCTCCCGGAATACTACTATAATCCTCATAGCCATAACCTAAGCGGGAAGGTATCAAAAGAATTCCTTCTCCTCCTTCTTTAAAATAGGTAATACCTTCGGTCCAACCTGCTATAACCTGACGTAAATTAAAAGAAAATCCATTAGTGCTACTTTGGTCAAAAACTTCTCCGTCTGAGTAGTATCCTTTATAACTTACTGTAACATTAGAATTACTGTTAGGTCTCAGTCCTTCGCCTTGTTTTTGAATTACATAATACAATCCTGACTCACTCTTTGTTGCATCTAAATCATTAGCTTCAATATATTCTAATATATCTTTTTCATTTTCCTTATCATAATCTACATTATCTTTACTACAGGAAAATATTGAAAAAAATACGAATAGAGCTATATACTTCTTCATTTTACAGAATTTAATTATTAAAAATTACGGGCGCAAAGTAAGTATATTTTAATGAGCTTTCAATACTATTTCTCCTTCACCTTTAAAAATCAATTCGTCGCCTTGTTTGTAATATTCTGTGATATTTAGAAGTATTTTGGATAAGTCCATGGCAAATTCGGAGTCACAACACATTTCGGTGCAGGCCATTGACTTAAAGTTAATATAATCATCACTTTTTAGTTCATAATCACCAAAACAAGTGTTTACATCCAGATTAAGTTCGAATTCCGTTTTGCCGGTAAACTCCATAACATAGGTATTTTCGGCATCAGTATATTTAGATTCTCCCTGTTTCTTTATTTTTAATACCTCCCAACTGGTTTCTATCAGGTCTGTAGTTAATTTGTCATCCTCTTTTTTACAGGAAAAAAAAGTCAATCCTATTAATATTGTAATGAGAAAAATATGAAATCTATTGAATTGCATAATAAAGTGATACGTTTTTATTAAACAGTGTAGCTAAATTAGTGATTCTTAAACGAGTAAATGCTAGGCTGTTAAGGTATTCGTCCGGAACTACCTGCTAATTGCCTGTCCTGTATCATCAGAAGCAACTGTCTTGCAAAATTTGCTTCGTAGTGCATGTCGGGATTCCCATAAGTATATTTATCCAGAACTTCACTTAACATGCTGGCTTCAAAATACTCCAGATTCATAGTTTTATCTCTTGTTTTTTTACCGGAAACAACTGCCGGCGGATTATGCGCTAAACGCTTAATCTTTTTATTGTAAAGGTGTTGTGCCACAGACTGCTTGTACATAAACGAATGTTTGTCAGAAAAGAATTCCTCTTCAATTTCCGAATAATAGAAACAGGCCTTTTCGAGCATCAGTATATCAGAGTATTTTAACTTTAATTTTATCATTGATTGTCTTTATAGCAGTGAGGTCTTTCTCAAATAATCATACATTTATATGTAAATCTTTAGCAATAAATATTACTCTACAATTAAGAGTTTGTTTTTAGGATATTTTACCGAATATTTTAAGTCTAGTTCCTTTTTATCATTAGGATCCAAACTAAACTCCCACTTAACTTCACCGCTATCTTCATTAAATTTCCCCCGTGAAATATTTAGTACATCAACTTCAATTTCCTCCCTGATTGAAACAGGAACCTGATCAGCTATGAGTATATTGATTTTTTGTTTTTTATTATTCTTCACAATAGTTTTCCATGCTTTTGTTTCTTTCTTTTTACTGCCAATAAATTGTTTGCTGGTGTAGTCTTTAATTTTTTCTCTTGTAACAGATACTTTTTTATCACTTCCCAATGAAATTTCCAGAGTATCCGAAGCATATCTAACATCCAATAAAGTTTTGCCAACATAGGTACCCTCAAAGAATACATTTGCTTCACCTTCAAGTAAATTATATTTTTCCCAATCAATAATATTAGCTATTAAGAAAGCATTTCTGTTAATCTTTGGCACACTGTAATATTGATAATCAGCAGGAAGGCTGTAAAACTCAATATCTACCATATAACTTTTATTGTCCGATTTTACAGTATAAGGAGTGTCTACTTCAAAATCAACGGTTGTTTGTTTTTCAACCTGTATTGTAGGTATCGACAAACTACTGGCTCCCCGTATTTTTATATTTGATTTATCAGTGTTTACGCCTGCAACCTTTCCTCTAAGACTTTTGGAAACCGATCTGCTACCGTATCCGCTAACAACAACTTCATCCAAAGCCATTGCACTCTCCTTTAAAACAACATTTATTACATTTTTTGAAATTGGCAATGTCTTTGTTTCATAGCCTATAAAGTCATAGGTAATATGTGAGGCATTATTGGGAATTGTGATCGAGTAATTTCCATCAAAATCGGTTGAAGTTCCTATGGTTGTTCCTTTAATCATTATACTTGCCCCCGGTAATGCTTCACCATTTGAATCCATCACCTTTCCTCTTACATTATTAATTGACTGTTTGTAACTGGGAGGTAAAGTGTTATAGTTTAATAAATATGTTTTCAATTCAGGAGCTACACCTGATACATTTGGATCGGAAGAAGAGAATTTGAGCTTTACATTTTTCCAGTTAACCTTAGTGTCCTGTTTAACATTTGCCTTATATATTAATTGCACCGGTTCGTTTATATTTTTTGCTCTGATATCGTACGAAGGGAACCATCCTGCATTACCAACTACATATGATACTTCAAAAGAAAATGTAGCCCTTTTTTTTGCATCAACTTTTACTATTACTTCACCGGTAGGGAACTCTTTCTTGCTACTTAAGGTTTTGATCTGATTTTGAATTTTTGTTTTTTCAGTATGTAGCTTAATTAGATTATTGTTCCTTTCAATTTCTTCTAATTTTAGTGATGTTAGCTTTTTAGAATAGAAATCTGATGCCTGCTTAAGGTTTACAACGTTTATTTGTTCATTCTTACCTCCGATATCCCTGTTTTCCTGAAGAAATGCCAACTCTTCTCTTAGAATGGACAGGTAAGTGTTTTCAAGACTGATTTTATCTTCAGTGTTTTTAAGTTGTTTTTCCAGTTCCTTCAACTCTTTAGATTTAACGGATTTGTCCAAATAGTTTTGCTGGTGATTTACAGATAGTACAGTAACTTGTCCTTCGGCCTTTACCTGTACACTTTTTGAGTCGATAAAAGGGGAGAGCCTGATGAATTTTAAAATTGATTTTCCCGGTGCTAAATCAACAGTTTTTTTTCTTGTAACCTGGGCTCCCTCAATAAAAACAGTTACTTCCTTTACTTCGGTTGTTAGTTCTTTTTCAGTAATTTCCCCGGAATAAATAAAATTACTGAAAACAAGGCTAAAGATTAAAATACTTATTGCTCTCATCTTTTATGGTTTATTAGTTTAAAATTTTCATCATATAATCCTATGAGGAGACTATTTCCTTTTTTGTCAACTTTAATACCTCCGTATTTAGCGACTTCATATTTTTGAGCATCTCCTTCCTGGAAAAAATAAGATTCAGCTCCAATGTTTATGCTCCAATTTCCGTTTGTATATTCAATCAGATATTCATCATCGTAAACAGGTAGCTGATCGTCTTGAATTCTTACTCTGTTTGCTATTTTGTTTGAGTCTAATTTCACGACGCAATAGCCTCTCTTTGAGATACTGTCGTAATTTACCTTCTCCGATATTTTATACCTTAATCGCATATAATCACCCTGCATTAACGATCGGGGATCAACAGGGGCCAATTCCAATAAAACAAGTGTACCTTCCGATAGCAATTCTTCTTTCTTCATAATTGAGTTGGTAAAAAAAACAAGTACTACCAGCAAATTGGCAAGAATGATAATTTTCTTATAGTTTTTCATCTCCGACAAGCTTTTTAACTGTAAATAAATAGAACATAATAAATACTGTTCCCGAAGAAAATAATATGATTGATTTAGTAAGTAATGTATAGTTTAAATCGTAATAATATTGAGATAGAAAGTATACGAATGAAATTATACCAATTACAAACCCCGTTTTATAATTGATTAAGAAACTTAATAAAACGATAAGAATTGCTCCGGATATAGATGGAGAAAATACTGTTGGAATAAGTACCAAAGCACTTGTTATATAAACAAGTGTTTTATTATTAGCTGATTTTATTCCTAAAATATCTAAAATTCGATAAACCAAATACATAATTGCCGAAAACATAACAATTGATGATAGCCAAATATAATCTTGAGAAATATTGAATAGGTCTTTAATACTAATTATACCTAAACCGTAAATCAATGAGAAAATAAAGCCTACTCTAATTGGATTATACATCTTTGATAGCTTTTTATATGAAGCAATAATTTTAGCTTCATTTAGCATAAAGTATATCAACAAAAATGCAGTAGCAGCTATGTATAAATGGATTAAATTATAAGCGTCATTTTCTATTATCAGACCCATAAGGCTACCGCTTGTAATTAGAATTGAGATAAATGATAGAATATAACTTTGAATTAGATATAATGTAAAAGCAGCTATTGCCACAAATAATAGCAATATTATATTGTCATCAATATCGTATTGATCCATTCCGAAAGCAAGTAGAGCATATGCAATTACATAAGTAGAAACACTTAATGTATCTATAATAATTTTATCATAAGCTTTATTTAGTAATATAGAAGCAACAATAAATACTACCCCAAAAAATATCAGACCAAATTTTGAATCGTATAATCCTGCAATTAACAGAAAGCCCATAAAGGCTAAAGTTGCCAATAAACCACCAAAAACAGACAGTACCTTTATAGCTAAACTGGATTTGTTTTCTTCTTGTTGCCTGTACTCTTTTACAATTGATAATTCGTCGTATTTAAATTCAGTATTATCCGAAAGCTGAATTTTCGCTATTATTTCTTTAATATATTCCTGCTTATCCATTATTCCACTTTTTTTGAAGGTTAATCAGGTTTTTAATAACTAAAGTAACACTTGTAATAATAAATAAGCTTACGAAGAAAAACATTGCTTCATCTTCTGATATCTTTATGAGTAGTGCCGATATAATTACTATAACACTGAATGGAATTATTGAAAGGTAAAATCCACTTTTAATATTCAGGCCGTATTTAATACCGGAGCCATATAGCAGTGAAGTAAACAGAACTAAAAACCATAGCTGACTTGCACTAGAATCAAAAATTCCGATTATAATACCGATAGTGGCAAAGAAAACAGATGCCAGTGCAAAAATATTTGTAAACCAATTAGGTGATTTTATTTTATTAATAATTTTGATTCTTAGTAGTATACCAATCAGAAAACCACTATTTATAAGGAGTAACATGGTAAATAAGAAAACATCGGACCAATCGTGTGCTACCTGCTGCGAGTATAAAATTAGAGTAGTATTTACCAAAGTGAGATAAACCAACCATAAAGGTGAAAAATTGGCAACAATAACCCAAATAGTTACGAACATTGTCCAGCCCAGGAAAAAGTCATAAGCATTTGCGCCTGTCTGGTAAATTTGTCCGAAAACTGCGAATAATACACCTACTAATACAGTTGCTCCGGTAATAATAATATTTTTTATATCGATATTTATCTTTGAAAGTAGAACAACCCCGGTCGTTATCACAATGAGACTTTCTATTATTCCAAGCTTGATAAACTTATGCAAATCTGCCCAGTTATAGGCGAAGAAAAATACTATTCCGGCAGTTGTAAAACCGATACCTAAACTTATAATAAATAATCGGAGGAATTTTTTCCAATCTTCAACATTATTGTAAATGTTTCGTTTTAGTATTTTTTCTGCTTCATTTTCAGGTAAGTTACTGTGCCTGCCTATAATGTGAAGATCTTCTCGTTTTATTTTTATCATTAAGGATTAATTAAATTTCAAACTATGCCTTTTTTATACCTTATCAATATTATTACATCCACCTATCTAAGCAGGAAAGTGTAATTTTAAATAGAAGTGATAAAAATAGATTAATTTTAAAGTAGAGTATAGGGTTGACGTTAATTGTTGTTAACAGTGTGATGTGGAAAACAATATGGACTTAGAGATGGAGTTTTTTTGGAAAGAGTGATGGAGAGATGGAGAGATGGAGAGATGGAGAGATGGAGGGATTATATAGTATAATCACATTAAATCATTAATACATTAAAAGCCTAAATCCATAAAGTCATCACTTTCCGCTCCAAAATCAAAAAGCAGATTCATAAGCTTATTTTCCAGATCAACATTTTCAATGAAACCTGCAAATCTGTCCTTGATATCTTTTCCGTTTTTGAATACAGTTGTGGGAACGCTTCTGATATTGTATTTCCTGGCCAGTTTTTCGTTTTCCTCAGTATTAACAGCGTAAAAAGTTGCTTTGTCGGAATGAGAACTTTCCATTTCCTCTAAAACTTTCTTCATGCTTTTACAGGGTACACAGTTTGGGGTCATAAAAAGTATAACACTGAACCCATTATTTATATCGTTGTTGTTTTTTATTTCTTTCATTTTGCAAAGGTAGTACCGGAAAGTTTAAAGTCCAAAACTGCCATCCTTTGCTTGGTCTAAAGTTTGTTCAATCTGCAACCTGTAAACTTTTTTAGGACGAGTCAACCAGCAACCTGCAACCAGCAACCTGCAACCAGCAACAAGTAACCAGCAACAAGTAACCAGCAACAAGTAACCAGCAACAAGTAACCAGCAACAAGTAACCAGCAACAAGTAACCAGCAACAAGTA
>JBDLJM010000156.1 GCA_039714315.1 Bacteroidota bacterium
CCCTCTTTGGGATAAAGATTATTCCTTGAAAGGTAGAAAATACCCCAATTGCTTCTGTCCAGAATAATTGGCCCGGTAGAAATATACAGACTGTCATTGCTTATGCTAATATTACATTCGAAATCTGTACAAATATCTCTTTCGAAAATAATAAAATCACCAGATAAACTGTAGTCATTATTACCTGTTTTTATGGCTGAATGTAATTTAAACCTGGCTTCCGGATAATCTTCTGTTCTAAAAAACTCTATTGATTTAAGAACATTTTCAAGAGTTCCCTGCAGGAGTTTATTATCTATATCTGTATTAGTAATACTATTCATATCAACTACTAATTCAGCATCTACTAATTCCTTTCCATTAAAGGTTAAATAACCATTTAAAAAATTTAAATTTCCCTTATGCAGTGAACAATCCCAATGTAATTTACTTTTGGTGGTATCTATTGAGTAGTACACAAAATCCTGATTGTCTTGTCTGATTTTTGTTGGAGGTGTTGCGAATACAAATAACCCGATAAGAGAAAACAACAATAGAAACTTTCCTGTACTTAAGACATGCATTTTGTTTTATTTAAATATTTATTATTTAATCATTTTGTATCCTGCCATACACCGGTTGCGAGCCCTTCTTTGTTTATAAAACGTTTAATTTCTTTTGGAATATTAACAGCACCTTTAAAATTGGTATTTTCAAATTCTGTTCCAAAAAAATTACACCCTTTTAAATCTGCCCCTCTAAAATCAGTTCCCTGTAAGTGTCCACCCTGAAAATTAGCATACCATAGTCTGGTGTTAATAAATGATGATTCCTCCAGGCCTGCACCTGTGAAATCAGCATAAGAAAAATCGCAACTGTCGAGTTTTGATTTTATGAGGACAGCTCTAAAGAGTTTGGTTTTTATACCTGTAGAACCTGTTAAATCGCTTTCCAGAAATTCCGAGTCTTTCATTAAAGCTCCTGAAAAATCGCAATTTCGCATGGTAGTATGATGACCTTCCATTCCGAACATGTTTGCTCCTCTAAAATTTGAATTTGATAGAGGAACATGGTTGACTTTTACATGAAATAACCTGCTTTGCTGAAAATTTATACTATCCATGGTTGATCTATCAAAAATTGACCATCTTATATCTGCTACTCTAAAATCTGATTTTCTGTAATTCCCGTCAGTGCATCGTGCAGACCTAATAGATGCTCCCCTAAAATCACCTTCAATAACATTGATCTTAGGCCAATATACTTCATCTAGTGAATCAAGCCTGAAATCATCACCGTTTTGCGGAATGGCTTTAATTCCTTTGTGTCGTTTTTTGCCGTTGGAGAGAAAGCTTTCTTCATCGATAATGGATTGAATTTGATGCGGCTCTAAAAATATAGCTAATTCCGGTAATGAAGTCGTATCCGGTTGATTAGGGAATAACTGCTCAACAGCCGATGAACTCATATTGCTGCAGGAGTAGAATAATCCGGTAATTAAAATTATTCCTGTGTTTTTAACTATATCTATCATCTGCTATAATAATTATTGGCAATATTTTTATAATGACTTAAACATCAAAAATTATATCTTTTTAAACTACATCATTTCTGTTAAAATATCTATTCCCCAAAAAAGCAAAAAGAAAGCCTAAACCTAATGGGTAAATGATTGAAAAAATAATAAATACCTCACGACTTACCGTATCTAATACATAGTACGATGCTGTTCCCATAACTGTTAATTTTGGGTCGAATAGAATTAAACTACCTGTTCTGAATACCTGTAAAGGGTTCAGCATTCCAATACCTATTATCAATTCGGGATTACCACGCATTTTCAACATAATACCTATTAGAATTAAGTCGATAAATGCTACTAAAATCAACCAAATAATAAACGCTGTACTCACTGCAATTTCCTGTGATGATGCTCTGGCAGATATATACATACTCAATCCAAGAAAGAAAAACACCAATGTAGCCAATAAGATACTATACAAAAAGAATAAATCCCAAGGCACTTCTATGTTAGTGATCAAAGCCCAAATAACAGCTCCTACTAACGCAATAAAGACCGGTGTATAGATTATCAGGAATCGTCCGAGAAGTTTTCCCCAGAAATAGCTGCTAAAGGATATAGGCAGAGATAATACATATTCCATTACGCTGTTTTCTCTGTCACCAACAACCGAACGCACTGTAGATATTAGCACATAAATTGGTAGTACAGCCATGCTAATTTGCATGAAGGTAACCATAAGACGACTTAATCCTACAAAACCTATAATTTGAGACTCTGTAATGCCTGAAGTAAACATTGTGGCAACAAATCCACCGAATAACAGACTATATGCCCAAAACCAACGCGACCGTAAACTTTGGCGTATGTCTGAGTGTATGATCTCTTTTGTGCTTTGAAAACTATTCATAGAATTACTGATCTTGTATTGATTTATAATAATTATGTTTCTAACATAATTTGTGTGGAAAATAAAAAACAGTTTACATATAAGTGTAAGATTATAGGATGATTAGATTGTTGATACAATAATCTCATACTCTCATAATCTTTTACTCTTTTTTATTACGCTCTTTCTCAAGTTTTTCCTCTAATTTTTTCAACTTTTCAGGATTATCTTTCATCATTAACATTTTTTCCTGGATAAAGCCTTCGCGCATGGTTTTTCCCTCATTTATACGTTGTATTACCTCATTAAAAGTGAAAATACTATCTGCATCCGGTTTTTCGGCATAGGCTGAATATCCATAACCCATAGGGGTATGCTTGCCAAAGTCGTAATAAGCAGATTCAGCATCAATCCAGTTTGACGGGTCATTTCCCTTACCGGCATCTCCTATCCAAAATTTTACTTTATCTCCTTTCCATTGATTCCAGGTTGAAGAGTCTCTCATTTCTTCGACCAAACAACCAATATCATCATACCAGTGAACTTCTCCATATTCATTAATGGATTGGGCATTATAGCGTTGATCAGTCAATCCCATTAGACATATGTGACAAACATCACGATCAAAATTGATGTCACGAGGTTTAAAATCGGTTTGTTGCTTGCAAGAGGTCATAAAGCCTATGAGTACAATTACAAATGATATTTTTTTCATACTTATCATTTTATATTTCTTTCAAAAATATATTTATTACACCTGTTTATTTACCACAATTTTACCCATATCCATTTCAACTAAGCGGTTAACTAAGTTTTTAACCTCATCAATTCTGTGACTGCTAATAATCATCAAAGCATTTTTATCGAATTTGTGTAAATAGTCGAATAGTATTGTTCGGGCCGTAGGGTCAAGGTTAGCAGCCGGTTCATCCATCAATAAAATTTTCGGTTTTCTTCCTAAAGCAAATGAGACCAGGAGCTTTTGTTTCATGCCTCCCGAAAGTTTCATAAATGGTTTGTTAATATTGAGTTTCACATCCAGGCCCAGATTTTCACTGATATCAATAAATTCCTGTTTATCAGTTTTGGTAAGAGTGGCAAAAAACTCCAGCATTTCTTTCACAGTCATCTTTATTGGAGGTGGAATCTGGGGTACAAATCCAATATTTTGAAGTATTATTTCTCTTTCTTTTCGTGGGTTCATCCCGAGAACTTCAATATTTCCTTCATAATCATACAACCCCAATATACTTCGTATCAGCGTTGTTTTTCCTGCTCCATTCTGACCGACCAAAGCAATCCTTTCACCGGCTTTAAACTGATGAGATAAATCTTCAATTACAGCAATCTTTTTAAAAGATTTTGTCAATTGATCAATTGTTATTAAGGGTTCAGTATTGTTCAATATTTAAAGGTTTAAGTTTTTTAGATTAATTTTCTCTTTATCATTCTGATAATTTTAATCAGAGTCTAATTTTGTCAAAACCGCGTATAGTAAATTTTAATGCATCTCCATAGCATACATCAACACACAAGCCGCATCTTGTACAATCTGCTCCGGCAAAGTGTACCTCTTTGGTAGCTGCGCCCCGTTTTACAAACCATAGTTCATGTGGCACCAAACAAACATCCTGACAATCTCTGCAATGACCACATTTTGATAAGTCAAACTCTATTGCCGTAGGTGTTATTTTACCAAAAGCACTATAGGTAACTCCTATCGGGCAAACATATCTGCACCAGAGACGTTTTGAATATACGATTTCTAAAAGTAACAATGCAACTACCCAAAGTAATAATAATCCGGGACCGTAAATAATAGCTCTTGAAATTATGCCTACAGGGTTAAGAGTTTCGAAAACTAATATTTTTGTAAAAACGGCCAGTAATAGAAATCCTGCCCAAAAAATATATTTAATCCCTATTTTATAGTTATGTTCTTTTATTTTTTTCTTTTTCACTAAATAATCGTGCAATTTTTCGGCATTTTCTGCTAGAAAATGATAAGGACATAACCATGAACAAAAAGTACGTCCGCCTAATAAAAAATAAAACATTAGTATTATAAAAAAACCTATAAAGAAGTTGGTTGTCAGCATTGCGAAGTATCCGGTTGTACTTCCAATAAACATTTCCTGAAGAGCATTATAGGGATCCATCAGGTAAATGCCGAAAAATCGGGAACCGCTTAGCGAACCTTCCAAAACTCCAATATCGAAAGTAAAAGAAGCCCAGAACAAAAAATTCATAAAAAGTAAAACTCCCCAACGTAAATTACGCCATTTGTTTTTGTTTGGATTAGTTGCCTTCCATTCTTTAAAAGTTATACCTAATTTAGAATGCGGTAATTCTTCTTTTGGTTTTGCCGGTATTGGTGTTAGTTTTTTAATGTTTATCATCAGAAAATATTTTAACTCATTTCTAATTTATCTATTTCTATACTACCCGGTGTTGATGGGCAAATCATAACACAAACCCCGCAACCCGTACATGCATCCAATACTATTGGCTGCCATTGTTTATTACCGTTTGTCCCTGTTTTTTCCTCCAAAATAATTGCTGATTCACCTATAGGACATTCGGTGACACACAAGTCACATATTTCACGGTCGAACTGATGGTCATTTACCAGAGAAGCTTTTCGTTCCTGTCGTTTAGGGTTAGGGGAGCGGTATATCCCTTTAAAGTCTGATTCTCTGGGTACACCTTTAAATCCTTCTCCTTTAACTGCTAAACAGGTGCCGGTATTTATTACTGCCAGACCCATTTTTGTTTCTGCTTTCATGGCTTGCGACTGAACAATGAATGGATTATAATCAGCTCCGGGATCGGGATTAGCTTTTTGATATTCTGTTAATGCATCTTCTCCGGCTTTTTTAAAGGGAAGAAAGTCTAAAGCTGCAGTTGGGCAGGTTTCAACACATTGCATTGCATCGCACGAAAAGTCACAAGCCTGCATTAGCGGATCAATATATGGAGTTCCATATGAAAGGCCGTCTTTAATGTCGGCTAGTTTCACAGCTTCTATTGGGCAAATCTGAACACAAAGTCCACACTTGATACAGGCATATATTAATTCATCTTCATTTATTGCTCCCGGGGGGCGTAATAGTGTTTTGACATTTTCCTTATTGAGTTTCTTTAAATAATTTACTCCTGCTCCAACAGCTCCCAGAGCAGCTACTGCAAAGGCTCCGTTTTTAAGAAATTGTCGTCTGTCAATATCTGAATTTGATTTTTTCACAATGCTGAATTTTAATAATTACGGTCTGTGTTTTTCTTCCATTTATAAATCGGACTCTTGTCTTTTAATACAAATTTTGGCTTGGAAAATGGAGCCAGCCTCTCCAGAAAGTCTAAAACTTCCAGAATAGGAGCGCCATAAAAGAATTTTACATTTTTATTGAATGCCCATAAATGTTCACTGTAGCTATATAACCTATAAGGGATGTCTCCTACATTGTCGCTATTTTTATCGAAGCCCTGATAATCGCTCCAGTAATTTCCTTCAAATTTATTGTGGTTGGCTGTTTTACCACGCGTATATACTTGCGTAAGGTTATCGTGTAGATAGTTTTCTTTTATCAGGTTACCTTCAAGGTCTGAATGAAAAAGCATTCCCACATTACAAAATGCTATTTCATTGCCTACAACAGTGTTGATTTTTTCAGGAACAAATGGCGATACATCAAAGTGAATACCATATGCCGAATACAAAAAACGATTATTTAATATTTGGTTCGAAGAGGTTTCCTTTAAACCTAAACACATTCCTGTTGAACCAACCGATCCCTGAATTAAATTCTCTGAAAGAATAGTTTGTTCGCTGTACATTAAAAATACCCCAACGGAGTTTTGATAAAATTCGTTTTTATGAATACGGTTGTTGTGTGCATACATGAAGTGGATGCTATATCTGTTTCCAACACCTTTATTGCCTTCAAAGTGATTTTCGGACGAATACCAAACTACCATATCACGTACTTCGTGCCAATAATTAAACATTATTTTATTGTTGGTTGAATACCAAAGGCGAATAGCATCACCTTTTAGAGCCAGAGGTTTTCTTTTGATAGAAGAAATGTCATTATGTTCTACAACACAATCATCTGATTTAAAAATATCAACTCCAAATAAACATTCATCAATCAGGTTATTTTTTACTGTTGTATGATTGGCTTCAACAATTTTTACGCCGGCATCTAATCTGTCAGGTGAGTCACCTGAGTTTGTTATATGTAGATTTAATATGCTTACTCCATCAGCTTTTACATATATTACTGATTCATTACCCATACCTGATATAGTTGCTTTACCACTACCATTAATTACAATGTTAGGAGTCTTAATAGTTGCAGGTCCGGTATAGAATCCCGGTTTTAAATTAAGTGTATCGCCGGGTTTTAGATTGCGCAACAGAGTATTGAGAAAAACCTGGTCCTTTTCAGAATTGAATGGAGTTATTTCGCTAATTAAGCCTGATGTTCTGTTATCTTGCTCTTGCGAAAAAACACTCCATTGTAATAGTATTGCCAATACGAGGAAGTAGATTTTCATATGTATATAATTTAATGTTTTGG
>JBDLJM010000157.1 GCA_039714315.1 Bacteroidota bacterium
GTGAGGGATAGAGCCGGCATCCTTTTTACGGTCGCTGATAGTGGTACCTGTTCTTCGACAAGCTAAGGAACCAAGCGTAGCGGAAGGGGAGTTGAAGTGTTAGTAAAAAGATACAGGCGAAAGCCCGACCTTTTGCTCATGAGAAGATTTACGATGTTAAACAGAGGGTAGAAAAGAGCAAAAGGGCACGCCCAAAGTATTATTTTAAAAACTGAAAATTGACTTTTCAAATTGATTACATTTTCTAACTTTGATGATTCTGTTAGATATAATAATTACTTAAGAGATATATGATTCTAAGAGCTGATAATATTGTTAAGATGTACAAGAGCCGAAAGGTGGTAAAAGGTGTATCTATTCATGTAGAACAGGGTGAAATAGTTGGATTACTTGGACCTAATGGCGCAGGAAAAACCACCTCTTTTTATATGATAGTTGGTCTTATTCAACCAAATGACGGTGAAATTTATCTGGATGATATGAATATTACCAATGATCCAATGTATAAAAGAGCACAAAAGGGAATTGGTTATTTGGCGCAGGAGGCTTCTGTTTTTAGAAAATTAAGTATCGAAGATAATATAATGGGGGTTCTTGAGATGACAAAATTGTCGAAAAAAGAACGCCATATGAAAATGGAGGCTTTGATCGAAGAGTTTGGATTACAGCATATCAGAAAAAACAGAGGAGATTTGCTTTCGGGAGGAGAACGACGTAGAACCGAAATAGCACGTGCTTTGGCTACCGATCCTAAGTTTATTTTGCTGGATGAGCCGTTTGCAGGGGTAGACCCTATTGCGGTTGAAGATATTCAGAAGATTGTGGCTACTTTGAAAGAGAAAAATATCGGGATATTAATTACTGATCACAACGTACAGGAAACTCTGGAAATTACAGACAGAACGTATTTGTTGTTCGAAGGTAGTATACTTAAAGCGGGAACACCGCCGGAACTTGCTGCCGACCCAATGGTGCGAAAGGTTTATCTCGGTGAAAAATTCGAATTGAGAAAAAAATATTAATAATGATAGTAGAAGCAGGAATGGTGAATTTATTGAAAACATTATTGATACTGGCTCTGGTGTATTATGGATTTAAATTTCTGGCAAAACTTTTTGCTCCGCAAATTCAAAAATATGCGGCAAAGAAAATGCAGGAAAAGTTTAATCAACATTATCAGGGAGGTGTTCATCAGGAAGAAAAAAGAGAGCCTGAGGGGAAAACTACTGTAGTAAATAAACCAAAAAAAGATAAAGATATAAATACCGATGATGCCGGTGAATATATCGATTACGAAGAGGTAGATTAACAAGTTTAAACCGACGAAGGAGGTTCAGCGAGCACCGTGTCTCGGCTTAGCCGATGAACTTTTGGAAATAAAAGTGCCAGCGAGCTAAAGTCTAAAGTCTAAAGTCTAAAGTTCAAAGTTTTAGTCTTTAATAAAAGATAATTATATATAATATTAAGTAAAGGCGATGGCGCATCGTCTCAACAAGCAATAAGTATGAATATAAAAAACTTAAAACAATACTTGCCTCACATTTTTGTAGTGGGGCTTTTTGTGTTAATATCGATAATTTATTTCAACCCAATATTAAGTGGGAAAAAATTGTATCAGGGAGATATTTCTAATTTTAAGGGAATGTCGAAAGAAATACAGGATTTTAGAGAACAGTATGGAGAGGAACCTTATTGGACAAACTCTATGTTCGGAGGTATGCCTGCCTATCAAATTTCGGTACTTTATAACTACGACATAGTAAAGAAACTTGATAATGCAATTCGTTTTCTTCCTCATCCTGCAGGTTATCTCTTTCTTTATTTTATAAGTTTTTATTTCATGATGGTGTTGCTGGGGAACGATTGGCGTATATCCTTGCTCGGGGCATTAGCATTCGGACTATCGACCTATTTTCTGATAATACTCGAAGCCGGGCATAATGCAAAGGCGCATGCAATTGCATATTTTCCGATGATAACAGCAGGAATTATATTGTCCTTAAGGGGAAAATGGTTGTTGGGGGGAATAATCACAGCATTATTTATGGCATTGGAAATTAATGCTAATCATTTCCAGATGACTTATTATCTAGGTTTACTAATACTGATATTGGGAGCTTTCTATTTTTACGATGCTGTAAAGGAAAAAACATTATTGGATTTCTCTAAAAATATAGCAGTATTAATAGTTGCTGTTGTTTTGGCTTTTGGATCAAATGCAACAAAACTTCTTACGACTTATGAATACACAAAATATTCAACCCGTGGTCCTTCAGAATTAACCCTGGATAATGATAAGTTAGAAAAAACAGACGGGCTGGATAAAGAATATGTTACCCAGTGGAGTTACGGTATATTGGAATCAGTGAATTTGATGATTCCGAATTTTATGGGTGGTGCATCGGGCGAAGCTTTGCCCGAAGATTCAAACCTGGCAAATGCCCTTAGAGGAAAAGTTCCTGATGGTCAGATAAGGCAAATAGTGAAACAGGCACCTACCTATTGGGGAGATCAGCCTTTTGTATCGGGGCCTGCGTATATTGGTGCAATTGTGGTTTTCCTGTTTGTACTTGGGTTGTTTATTGTAGAGGGTAAAATGAAATGGTGGTTATTGTCGGGAACAATCATGAGTTTGGCATTATCGTGGGGTAAAAATTTTATGCCGCTTACTGATTTGATGCTGGATTATTTTCCGATGTACGATAAGTTTAGAGCAGTTGCCTCAATTCAGGTAATAGCAGAGTTTACAATGCCGTTTTTAGCTGTTTTGGCTTTAAAAGAATGGTTCTTTGGAGAGAATGATATACAGAAAAATCAAAAAGCATTACTGTATAGTTTTGCTGCAACAGGAGGTTTAGCATTGTTGTTCATCCTGTTTGGTTCGGCGATGTTTGATTTTACCGGAGCAGCAGACGGGCAATATGCCCAAATGGGATTACTGGATGCCCTTATTGATGACAGAGCTTCGATGATGCAAAGCGATAGCTTACGAAGTCTTGCTTTTATGGCGGTTTCGGCATTATTGCTTTATTTATCAATGAATAAGAAATTGTCGGTGAATATAGCTCTTGGTCTGTTAGGATTCTTTATTGTTATGGATTTAGGAGGTGTAGATAAGCGCTACCTTAATAATGAAAGCTTTGTAAGTAAACGCAAAGTTGATAATCCATTTCCGATGACAAGTGCTGATAAGGAAATATTGAAGGATAAGTCGATTTACAGAGTTTATAATGCTTCTGTAAATGCAATGAGTAATTCTTCCACATCTTTTTATCATCAGTCTGTTGGAGGGTATCACGGAGCAAAGCTGAAGAGATATCAGGAACTTTGGGAAAATCAGGTGGTAAATAACAATGAGCAGGTATTGAATATGCTGAATACAAAATACATTATATTCAATAGCCAAAACGGATTGCAGGTTTCGCAAAACCCGGGAGCCAATGGCAATGCCTGGTTTGTTGACAGCTATAAACTGGTAGAAAATGCAGATGAAGAAATGCAGGCTTTAACAAGTTTGAATACAAGGTCTGAAGCCGTAATAGATAAGAAGTTTGAGGCTAATTTATCAACTGCAGAAATTGTTTTGGATAATTCGGCATCCATAGAATTAGTTACATACAAAGCCAATGAACTAAAGTATGTTTCGAACAATAACAATGATGGTTTGGCTGTTTTTTCCGAAATTTACTATCCAAAAGGATGGAAAGCTACAATTGATGGCGAAGATGTAGAGATATCAAGATCAAACTATGTTTTACGTTCGTTGTGGATTCCAAAAGGAAAACACGAGATAGCATTCAGGTTTGAACCGGAAGTTATAGCAACAGGAGATAAAATTATGCTGGGAAGTAATATTTTACTTTTTGGTTTGGTATTGCTTGGATTGTTTTTAGGTATTAAGAATAAGAAATAATAATAGTTTGAAGTCGCAAATGCTGTGAGCAACTATTAAAAGTAAAAGTACCAGCGAGTAAAACATCTAATTGTCTGAAAATAAGAATATTGATGTTCCTCCGTTTTGGTCGGAAATCTTTAGATTCAGCATAGTTAATGACGATAATAGTAATTGTGACACAGTCTGTAAGGGTAAACATTGAACATTGAACTTTAGGAAGTAGTGAAAAAAGTACTTATCATAACATATTATTGGCCACCGGCGGGAGGACCGGGAGTACAGCGATGGTTGAAGTTTGTAAAATACCTGCGTGATTTTGGCTGGGAACCTGTTGTTTATACCGTTGATAATCCAAAGTATCCAATAATTGATAATAGTCTGGAGAAAGATATACCTGAGGGCATTGAGGTTATAAAAAAATCTATTATTGAACCTTATACTTTTGCAAGTTTTATCACAGGACAAAAGGATATAGACAAAATTAAAGGTGGTTTTATAAGTTCGGAAGAAAAACAAAGTTTAATGAAAAAGCTCACTACCTGGGTGAGAGGTAATTTTTTCATTCCCGATGCCCGAAAGTTTTGGATAGAGCCTTCGGTTAAGTTTCTTAAAAATTATTTAAGTCAAAACAATGTAGATGTTGTAATTACTACCGGGCCTCCTCATAGTTTACATTTAATCGGTTTAAAATTAAAACGTCTGCTCGATGTAAAATGGATTGCTGATTTTAGAGATCCGTGGACGAATATTGATTACTATTCCAAGTTGAAATTAACCAACTGGGCCGACCTTAAACATCATCGTCTCGAAAAAGATGTAATAGAAGAATCAGATAAGGTTTTAGTTGTTGGCAAAACGATGAAAGATGAATTTTATATGCTTGGAGGCGATAAAATTCACGTAATACCTAATGGTTTTGATGTAGAAACTGCTAAAAAAGAGTCTGTTGATCTCGATGAGAAATTTTCAATTTCGCATATAGGTTCAATGAATGCCGACAGAAATCCCGAAATGCTTTGGGAAGCATTATCGGAATGTATTAATGAACAACCTGAGATAGCTAAGCATTTGCAGATTAAACTTGCCGGAATGGTTAGTAGAGAGGTATTTGATACTTTGGAGTTTTATGAGCTTTCTAAATATGTTTATCACGAAAAATATCTTAATCACGATGATGTAATAACCTTTCAAAAAAGTTCTCAGTTACTCTTATTGGTACTAAACAACACTGCAAACGCTAAAGGGATAGTTACAGGTAAGTTCTTTGAATACCTTAATGCAAAGCGACCAATATTAACAATAGGTCCGGAGGATGGAGATTTAGCTGAGATTCTTAAAGGAACCGAGAGTGGTGAAATAGTGGATTACGGGAAAAAGGATAAAATGAAGGAATTGATAATGAAATATTATTCTGATTTTATTAATGAAGAGTTATTTGTCAATTCAAAAAATATAGAACAATATTCACGAAAGAATATCACTGCTAAGTTGGCCGGGATAATGAATTCGTTATAAACTTTTAGCCTTTAGCCTTTAGCCTTTAGCTACTGGCCAAAAGCCAAAAGCCAAAAGCTAAAAAAGAATGAAAATACTCACGGTATTAGGTGCACGTCCACAGTTTGTTAAAGCTGCGGTTTTAAGCAGGGTAATATTATCATCCGACGAAATTGAAGAAGTGATTGTTCATACCGGGCAGCATTACGACAAAAATATGTCGGATTTGTTTTTTGAGGAAATGGAAATTCCAAAACCAAAGTACAATCTGAACATTAATGGTTTGGGTCATGGAGCCATGACCGGACAGATGCTTGAAAAAATTGAAGAAGTAATAACAAAAGAGAAACCTGATGTTTTAGTTGTTTACGGTGATACAAACTCAACTATTGCGGGAGCTCTGGCGGCAAAAAAGCTTGGAGTAAAGGTTGTTCATATAGAGGCAGGTTTGCGTTCTTTTAATATGGCAATGCCCGAAGAAGTAAACAGGATTTTAACTGACAGAATTTCTGATTTGTTACTTTGCCCTACTAAAACTGCTGTTGGAAACTTAGAAAAAGAAGGCTATACAAATATCGATACTAAGATTGTTCGTAGCGGTGATATAATGAAAGATGCGGTTGAGTTTTACAGTAAAAAATCTAAAGAAAAATCAACTGTTATCAAAAGCCATAATCTCGAACATGGAAAATTTGTATTGGCAACTATTCACCGTCAGGAAAATACAGATGATTTAGCGAGACTGAAATCAATTCTATCAGCATTTGATAAAATAGTAGATGAAGGAATCAGAATAATTTTACCTCTGCATCCTCGTACGAAATCAATAATAGAAGAGAACAAAATTTCTACAAAGGCCGAAATTATAGATCCTGTAGGTTATTTCGATATGCTGGAGCTGTTGAAAAACTGCAGCCTGGTAGTAACAGATAGTGGTGGACTGCAAAAAGAGGCTTTTTTCAATAAAAAACACTGTGTGATAGTTCGCGATGAAACTGAGTGGGTGGAACTTGTAGAAAACGGATTTGCACAAATTGCCGGAGCTACAGAGAAAGGAATTATTTCTGCATTTGAAGTGCTTTCGGCCAAAGAATCAGATTTTGACATGGATTTGTACGGAAAAGGTAGTGTTGGAGAAGTGATTTGTGGTGAAATTTTAAAGTT